>JAOUHE010000131.1 GCA_029865285.1 Chloroflexota bacterium | reverse complement strand
ATGGTACAGACCGATGACCGGGTAGACTCCGACCGATGTCTCGCGAAGAGCGGCGCGCCTATCAGCGCATGTCCAAGAAGCAGGATCCGTACGCCGCGCCCGTCAACCCCGCCGTACGAGCGCGCCAGGAGAAGCTCCGTGCCCGGCGCGCCCAGGCGGCCCGCAACGCGCCTCCCCCGGTGGTCGGGGGCATCACCCGCCGTTTCCTCGGCTGGGTGCTCGGTGGCGGGGGCGTCGCTGGCCTGGTCGCCTTCTCACTGGCGTGGCCGAGCGGCATGCCCTTCGCCGCATACGTCGGATTGGGTGCGGCGGCCGTGTGGATCGGCCTCGGGTTTGGCGTGCGCGCCCTCCTCGCTCGCGGCGGTCCGCCGCCACCGCGGCGCTGACGACGCACCGGGGCGGGGTGGCGTGACCGGCATCCCCGGAGCAGCGCTGCTCGTGGTCGCCGGCTACCTGATCGGCGCCATTCCGATCGGCCTGATGATCGGTCGCCTGGCCGGCGGGATCGACCTGCGCGAGCACGGCTCCGGCCGGACCGGCGCGACGAACGCGCTGCGCACCATCGGCATGCCGTGGGCGGCCGGCGTCTTCGTGCTGGACCTCGCCAAGGGAGCGCTTCCGATCCTGATGGTCGGCTGGCTCTACAGCGCCGGCCCCGCCGGGTCACCACCGTGGGTCGCGGCAGCAGCGGGTGTGGCAGCGATCGCCGGCCACGTGCGCTCGGTCTTCATCCGCTTCACCGGTGGGCGAGGCGTCGCGACCTTTGCCGGGGCCATGCTCCCCACTGCGCCACTCGTGGTCGCCGTGGTGATCCCCATCGCGTTGCTCATCATCTGGCGGACGCGCTTCGTGTCGCTCGGCTCGCTCAGCGGCGCCGCCCTGGCGCCGCTAGCGACAGCGGTCCTGGTTGCCGGCGGGCGCGCCGAGCTGGCCGCGGTTGCGCTGGCCGCCGGCGGGGGCATCGTGGTGATCGCCGCCCATGCCGACAACATCGCCCGGCTGCGATCGGGCACGGAGCGGCGGATCGGCCGATGATGGACCGATGAGCAGCCCGGTTCCGCCACCCCGCGCGCGACTCACCACGCTGCCGAACATGCTCGGCCTGGTGCGCATCGGGGCCACGCCGGTGGTGGTGGCACTCGTCCTCCTGCCGTTCCCCGGCGGAGGACTGATCGCCTGGGCGGTCTTTGCCGTTGCCTCGGCCACCGACTGGTTTGACGGCCGCATCGCGCGCGCCCGCGGCCAGGTCACGCCGCTCGGCATCTTCATGGATCTCACCGCGGACAAGGTGCTGGTCGCCGGCACGCTCATCGCGATGGTCGAGATCGGTCTGTTGCCAACCTGGATCGTGGCCACCCTGCTGATTCGAGAGCTGGTCGTGCAGGGGATGCGGCAGCTCGCCGCGTCGGCCAACGTCGTGATACCGGCCCGCGTTCTCGGGAAGTACAAGGCGTTCGGGACGAACCTGGCGGTCGGTGTGCTGCTGCTCGCGTCCGATGCGCAGACGGGCGGACCCCTCTCGACGCTCGGGTTCACCGGCACGATCGAGGCCGCCGGCTTCTGGATGGCGGTGGGAGCCACTGTTCTGTCGGTGATCTCTGGGCTGACCTACCTGCGGGGTTCCCTGCCGCTGCTGATGGGGCGCGGCGACTGAGCGCTACTTGATGAGCCGCTGCTCCAGGCGGTTCAGCGCGATCCACAGGGCGATCGACGCGAAGACGACCATGTAGGCCAGGTCCCACAGCTCGTGCAGACCGAAGATCCCGACGGCCAGGCCACGCAGCAGGCCGACCGCGTGGAAGAGCGGCGTCAGCTCCATGAAGAGCTGGATCACCTGCGGGTAGACGCTGATCGGGAAGAAGGTGCCAGAAAAGAGGAACATCGGCATCACCACCACGCCCATCGGCAGGTCGAAGTCCTGCACCGTGCGCAGGTAGGCGGTGGTCGCCAGCCCAGCCGCACTGAAGGCGGCGCCGATCAGGATCGAGACGGGGATGACGAAGAAGAGCATCGGCGAGATGACCAGCCCCATCCCGATCATGACCAGCACGAAGGCGAACACGTACAGGGTCCCGCGGAAGAGCGACCACAGCATCTCCCCAATGGCGATCTCGCGGATCCCCAGCGGGGTGGCCAGGATGGCGTCGTACGTACGGCTGAAGTTGAGCTTGAAGAAGACGTTGAAGATCGATTCGGCGATCGCTCCGTTCATGCTCGCGGTGGCCAGCAGCGCCGGCGCCACGAATGCCGCGTACGAGACCGTGCGGCCGTCGGCAAGCTCCACTCCGCCGACCAGCGTGCCCAGGCCGTAGCCGATCCCGAGCAGGTAGAAGAGCGGCTCGAAGAAGCCAGAGAAGATGACCATCCAGCCGCGCTTGTAGACGAGCAGGTTGCGCTGCACCAGGCGACGCGAGCGCAGGAGCGATGCGACGATCCCGGTCGAGGCGGGCGGCGGCGCGGCCGCACGGCGCGCGATGGCGGTCATTTCACCAGCCTCCGGCGCAGCAGGCGCTCGGCGATCACCGCGGTCACGCCCAGGAAGACGAGCAGGTAGGCCAGGTGCAGCGGCCAGGTGGCCGGCATCGTGTCGAGCACGGCTCCACGGACCAGCGCAACCCCGTGGTAGAGCGGCGTGGCCGCGGCGACCCACTCGATCGCATCGGGCAGTTGGGAGACCGGGAAGAACGTGCCGGAGAAGAGGAAGAGCGGGTTCACCACGAAGCGGAAGAGTGCCGCGAATCCCGAGTCGTTGTGCCGCGTGGCGGCGAAGGCGATGATCGGCGCCGCGAAGGCGAGCCCGGTGAGCATGGCCGCAGGGATGGCCAGCAGGGCCAGCGGCGAGCGCGGGATGCCGAACACGGTGAGCACGAACAGGAACGCGCTCGACATCGAGAGCATGCGGAAGGCGATCCAGCTCAGCTCACCGATGAGCAGGTGGTGCACCTGGAGCGGCGTGGCCAGGATCGCCTCGTAGTTCCGCCGCCAGCTGATCTTGCCCATGATCGGGTAGGTTGACTCGAAGCTGGCGGTCTGCATGCAGGAGCTGGCCAGGATGCCCGGCCCCAGGAAGTGCAGGTAATCCACCCCGCCGAGCACCGTGCTGCCGCCACTGGCGATCAGGCTTCCCAGGCCGATCCCCATGGCGGTCAGGTACAGCAGCGGGGTCAGGAACGAGCCGAAGACGCTGCCGCGCCAGGTGCGCCGGTACACGAGCAGGTTGCGCTGCAGCACTCGCGCCGCGCCGGCGATCGCGCTGGAGGTTCGGCGGTTCGGTACCGCGATGGCGGCCATCACTCCACCAGGCTGCGGCCGGTCAGCCGCAGGAAGACGTCTTCGAGGGTGGCGCGGCGGACGAGCGCGCTCTCGGTCGGGATCTCGCGCGCGTGGACCTGTTCGAGTGCCTGCTCGCCATCGGCCGCGTACAGCAGGTAGCGGTCCGGCAGCTCCTCGATCCGCTCCGCCAGGCCGTCGAGCCGCTCCATCAGCCCAGCGCGGACCGCCTCGGGGACGCGGAGTTCGAGCACCTCGCGGGTGCTGTAGCGCTCGATCAGCTCACGCGGCGACCCCTCCGCCACGATCTTGGCCTTGTCCATCACCACCAGCCGATCGCACAGCTGCTCGGCCTCGTCCATGTAGTGGGTGGTGATGATCAGTGTGGCGCCGCGCTGCTTGAGGCGATAGAGACGCTCCCACAGCAGGTGGCGCGCCTGCGGGTCGAGGCCGGTGGTCGGCTCGTCGAGAATGAGCAGCTCCGGCTCGTTGATGAGCGCCCGGGCGATCGTCAGCCGCCGCTTCATCCCGCCGGAGAGCGGCTCGACCTGGTCCTTCGCGCGCTCAGAGAGCTGCATGAACGCCAGCAGGTCGGCGGCCCGTGGGCGCGCCACCGACATCGGGATGTCGAAGTAGCGCGCATACATGAGCAGGTTCTCCAGGACGGTCAGTTCGGCGTCGAGGTTATCGGTCTGGGGGACCACTCCCAGCCGCGCCTTGATCTGCGCCGCCTGCGTCCGGGGGTCCATGCCGATCACCGACAGGTCGCCATCGGTCACCGGGGAAGAGCAGGCGATCATCTTCATGGTGCTGGTCTTGCCGGCCCCGTTGGGACCCAGGAAGCCGAACGCCTCGCCGGTGCGCACGTCGAAGTTGACGCGGTCCACGGCAGTGAATCCGCTGAAGCGCTTTGTCAGGTCGCGCGCGTGAACAAGGATCTCTTCACCAGGGGGCATGCCGGGGATTCTAGCGGCGTCTCCGCTGGCCGGAAGCGGCCGGGTCCGGACGGGACCGCGGTCCTGTCGGGGGCTTTCACGCAACCGTGCAACTGTGCGGCTGTGCTGCACGCAGGGGTCTGGCGTCGCGACGGTGCCGGTTGGCGCGCGCCTGTCCGGGGCTCGGCGCTACCATCAGCGCCATGGCAGATACTGCGGACGTCATCATCATCGGCGCCGGCATTCACGGCGCCAGCCTCGCGTTCCACCTCGCCGAGCGCGGGGTGCAGGCGGTGGTCTTGGAGAAGGCCACGGTTGCCTCGGGGGCGACCGGGCGGTCGAGCGGCATGGTCCGCATGCACTACGACGTCGAGGCCGATGCGCGCCTCGCCTGGCGCTCGCACGCCTACTTCGCGGACTGGGAGCATCGAGTCGGCGGCGAGTCCGGCTTCACCAACGTCGGCTTCCTGCAGATGGTCCCGCCGGAGGAGGCCGATGCACTGCGCCACAACGTGGCGATGCAGCGGCGGATCGGGATCGACACCGGACTGGTGGACGCCGATGAGGTGCGCCGCCTGCTGCCCGGGATCCAGATCGAGGACGACCAGATCGCTGCCTTCGAGCCGCTCTCTGGCTACGCCGACCCGACGCAGAGCACCG
>JAOUHE010000130.1 GCA_029865285.1 Chloroflexota bacterium | reverse complement strand
GCCCGAACCGCGCGGACCTGGCACCACGCCGAGTCCGTCCGGGAGGCCCTCGAACACCTCGTCACCGAACGGGTTCTCGCCCGAGTTGATGAGGGGAACGATCTTGCCACCTGCCGGAACGGCGGCGGTGAAGGCGACGTACGGGTCGGAATCGGTGTTGTATCCCTGCGGTTGCTTGCCAATGGTCGACGCAGGCAGCGCGATCACGAGCGCCACAGCGGCCAGCAGGGCGCGGGCGCGGCGCTTCTTGGTGGAGAAGGGGGTCATGGGCCAGTCTCTCCTAGGTGCGGGTATCGCTACCACCGAGCATCGCGGGCGCGCGATGCAGTGGAGGGACCCCGAGTCTGCGCCTCTGGGCAGTCCCCGTGGGCCGAAAAGTCGCCCCGGTGGTGCCTCGGCGCACCACAACCGGTCGACATGTGGCGCTCCGAAGCGGCGCGACGCGACGACGCGAAGCCGCTACCCTGAGGGCTGCGCGCAGCCAGCGCCCATCCCCGCCTGAACCTGACGGAGACCGATGCGCATCCCTCTCATTCCCCGTGAAGAGAAGTTCTTCACGATGTTCGTCGAGGACGCCCAGAACGTCCTTGGCGCAGCCCGACTCCTGGAGCAGTTCTTCCGCAATTACGACGACCGCGAGCGGATCGCGAGCCAGCTGCTCGACGCAGAGCACGCCGGTGACCAGATCAGCCATACGATCGGCCACAAGCTCGAGTCCACGTTCGTCACCCCGTTCGACCGCGAGGACATCCACGCCCTGATCAGCCGACTGGACGACATCCTGGACCTGATCGAGGAGGTCGCCGATACGTGCATCCTGTACAACATCGAGGCACCCACCGAGACGGCTCAGCAGCAGGCCGAGATCATCACGCGACAGTGCGAGCAGCTGGTCCACGGACTCGGCAAGCTCAAGAAGTTCAAGGACCTCGAACAGCACTGGATCGAGATCCATCGGCTCGAGAACGACGGCGACCGGATCGCGCGCCAGGCGGTGGCCGAGTTGTTCAAACACGGGCAGAACCCGATCGAAGTGATCAAGTGGAAGGACGTCTACGCCCTGCTCGAGGATGCCATCGACGCGTCGGAGGATGCGGCCAACGTGATCGAGCGGATCGTCGTCAAGCATGCCTGACGGCTTCACCGCGATCCTGATTGCGGTCCTGCTGCTGGCGGTCGCGTTCGACTACATCAACGGCTTCCACGACACCGCCAACGCCATTGCCACCTCGGTCAGCACGCGCGCGCTCAGCCCGCGGCTCGCCATCGCCATGAGCGCCACCGCCAACTTCGCGGGCGCCCTGACCGGTACGGCCGTGGCCAAGACGGTCGGATCCGGGCTGATCGAGCAGCAGTTCGAAGGCCAGGTCGTGATCGCCGCAGCCCTGACAGGCGCCATCATCTGGAACCTGTTCACCTGGCGGCTCGGGATCCCGTCGTCGAGCAGCCACGCGCTCATCGGTGGTCTGCTCGGCGCCGTTGCGGCCGCGGCCGGCTTCGGCGCCTGGAAGCTGGACGGAATCGTCAACAAGGTGCTCGTGCCGCTGGTCAGCTCGCCGATCGCGGGCTTCCTCATCGGCCTGGGACTGATGGTGCTCATCTTCAACCTGTTCAAGCGCGTTCATCCGAAGAAGATGAACGACCGATTCCGCCGCCTCCAGGTGGTGTCGGCGGCGTTCATGGCGTTCAGCCACGGGAGCAACGATGCGCAGAAGACGATGGGCGTGATGACCCTTGCACTCCTGAGCGCCGGCATCATCGACGAGTTCAAGGTCCCCCTGTGGGTCATCCTCGTCGCCGCCTCGGCCATCTCACTCGGTACGGCCGCGGGCGGGTGGCGGATCATCAAGACGATGGGAACGAAGGTGGTCAAGCTCGACCCGGTGCACGGCTTCGCAGCGGAGACGACCGCGGCCAGCGTCATCTTCGGCGCCTCGCTGCTGGGTATGCCGGTGAGTACCACGCACGTGATCTCCAGCGCGATCATGGGGACCGGCTCGTCCGACCGGTTCAACGCCATCCGCTGGGCAGTCGCGCGCAACATCGGCGTTGCCTGGGTGCTGACCATCCCCGCCACCGCGTTGACCGCGGCACTGGCGTACTGGATCCTCAACCCGTTCCTCGGCTGACTCCCGGCCAGTGACCTAGAGACGGCGTGATACGGTTGTGTCGTCAATGACCGATACAACCGCGATCCCCTCACCCCGCGACCCGCGCCTCGACGCATGGCGTACGTTCCTGCATGCACATCACCTGGTCCGGGCGCTCCTCGAGAAGGAGCTGCAGGACGAGCAGGCGATCGGCCTGTCGGAGTACGAGGTGCTCCTGCTGCTGAACCGGGCCGACGAGCGACGCATGCGCATGAACGAGCTGGCCGAGCGTCTCCTCCTCTCACGGAGTGGGGCGACCCGACTCGTCGACCGGCTGCAGCGCGACGGACTGGTGGAGCGGCTCTCGTGCGAGACGGATCGTCGCGGCGCCTGGGCGCACCTGACCGATGACGGCCACCGCCGCCTGCGCACCGCGTCACCCACGCACCTGCGCGGCGTCGGGGAACACTTCCTCGACCGCATCCCCGCCGACGAACTCGCCGCCCTGCAGCGCTCCCTGGAGCGGGTCATCACCGAGTCCTAGCCTCCGGCGGCCTCGGCGCGCAGGCTGCGGATCATCGGGGCTCGATCGTCATCGGGCGCCAATTCCAGGAATCGGTCGAACTGCTCGATCGCCTCGGTCGCGTCTCCGCCACGCAGGGCGATGAGCCCCAGGAAGAAGGGGACGTCCGGGGCGTCGTCGCCGACGAGCGTGCGATAGGAGTCGGTAGCCGCACGAGCATCCGGCAGGTCGCCGGCGCTCAGGTAGGCGGTGATCAGGCGCTGATACGCCGACGCGTTGAGCGGGTCGACCGAGATGAGGACCTGGAGTGCGATCGCGGCCCGCTGCAGGTCCTCGGCAGCACCACCGGCCAGATACGCGTCTGCGAGGTCTGAGAGCGTGGCGGGATCGTCCTGATTGGCAGCGAGCGAGGTCAGCAGTCGCTGGATATCGGCCAGGCGAGCCTCCTCCGCCGCGATCTGGTCGGCAAGCGGCTGGTTGACGCTCGTGCGTTCTCCCAGGCCAAGCGGCTCCGGCAGGACAAAGCCGATCAGGACCAGCACCGCCAGTCCACCGCCGAGCCAGACGGTCACGCGTCGCGATCGGTCGCCACTGGCGGCGCCAGGCGCGAGCCGGGGGGGTGCGAGTGCGTCCAGCGCGGCGAGGGTGTCGGCCGCGCGAGCCTCTTCCTCGGCTAACTGGCGCTGATAGCCGGCGTCGTCGAGCGAGCCGGCTCGGCGGTCCGCCTCGACGTCGATCAGCGCCTCGACGGCCAACCTGTGACGCAGCGCGAGGCTCTCGCGATCCGTGGTGCCGCGCTCCGGGGCCACGGGGCGGCGGAACGGCACGGCGACCAGGGCGGCCACGCCGAGGCCGAGCAGCGCCAGGATCAGCCACTGTCCGATATCAGGCATCGAGCTGCTCGATCTCGTCTCGGATGCGCTGCCGCTCTCCGGCGGTGGGAACCGCTGCGTTCGGTTCGCCCGCGCCGTGCCAGGCTCGGCGTCCCGTGAAGAGCCACGCGGTCAGGAGGGCCAGCGCGGCCCCCACCACCAGCGGCGGCAGCCACCACGCAAATGCGGCGGTCGGGGCCAGCAGGATCCACTCGCCGTATCGGTCCACGAAGTGCTGCTTGATCTCATCGACGGTGCGCCCCTGTGCCAGCAGCTCGCCGATCTGCGCGCGGATGGCGCCTGCTGCGTCGGTATGTGATTCGGCGACTGAAAGCGACTGGCAGTCAGGGCAGCGCAGCTCGGAGGCGATCTGCTGCGCCTGCTCGGAGGGACTCAGCGCCGGGGCGGGTCGCAGTACCTCCAGCAGCACCAGGGCGCCGAGCGCAAGCAGCGCTGCCGCGGCAACAGGGAGTGCCAGCCCTTTCATCGGTCTGGTCTGCTCATTCGGATAGTCCAAGGTCGGCGAGATATCCAGCCATCGATGCGAACGTGAGCGGGCCGATCTGCCTGGCGACCACGATCCCATCGGCATTCACGAAGAAGGTCTCCGGTGGCCCCGTCACGCCCAGCTCGACCGCCAGGCGGCCGGATGGGTCGAGCAGGGTCGGCCAGCCGCCGTCTCCGTACCTGGTCAGGAAGCCGCGTGCTGCGTCCGTCGTGTCCTGGTACAGCACGCCGAGCACGGCGAGCTCGCCCGCATGCGTGGTGGCGGCGTCGATCAGCACCGGGTGCTCCTCGACGCACGGGACGCACCAGCTCGCCCACACGTTCACGATGAGCGGCATCCCGAGCAGCGAGGCGGACGAGAAGGCATCCCCGTCCAGCGTCGTGCCAACCAGCTCGGGCAGTGGCTTGCCGACCAGCGGGGACGGGATCTCGCGCGGATCGCGACCGAGCCCGGTGAAGAGGAGCCACGCGAGTGGCACGAGCAAGATCGGCAGGAAGAGCCAGCGCAGCGGAGGCAGGCGCATCGGTCAGGCCTCCCCTGCCGCTGCGGCTGAGGCTGCGGCCGTGGCGGCCGCGAGCAGGACGTCCCGCCGTCGATCCGGCCAGATGGCGAAGAGGGCACCGAGCGCGACGATCGCCCCGCCCGCCCAGATCCACACGACCAGCGGGTTGACGAAGACCCGCAGCGTGGCCGTGGGTACCGACGGGTCGTAGGCGAGCAGCGTGACGTACAGGTCCTCGCCCAGCCCGGAGCGCACCCCCGGCGTCGCGATGGCAGTGGTCGAGTTGGGGTAGTCGCGCAGTGCCGCCGTTATCGGTCCGGCCTGCGGCCCGGCGACGGTCAGTTCGACGCGCGTCTCGCGCACGCGCGGGTCGTCAGGAAGC
>JAOUHE010000129.1 GCA_029865285.1 Chloroflexota bacterium | reverse complement strand
GCGGCAAGGGCATCGATCTTGGTCGAGAGGATCGCCATGGCCGCCTTGGCCGCCGATGCAGCCTCGGGGTCCCCGCGGCGCATCAGCTCTCCAAGCTCGCGATTGCCGGCGTTGCGCTGCGCGCGGATCTCGTTCACCTCGGCCTCGAGCGCCCGGCGGCGGGCATCGGCGAGGAAGAGTCGGTCGACCGGCTCGGTCGGCTCGCCCTTGCGGGCTACGGCACGCTTGACGCCGTCGAGATCGTCGCGGATCAGTTGCAGCGAGATCATGCGGTGAGGGTATCGGGCGCGGCCGCGGCGCGGAGCCGCGCCACGACGAAATCGCGGTCGAGCGAGGCCAGCAACCAGCCGGCGCGGGGGCCGTGCGGGCCGCCCAGGAAGGCCAGGTAGAGGGCGGCGAAGGCCCGTCCGGGAGGAAGTTCGGCCGCGCGCGCAGCATCGAAGATCGCCCCCTGCAGCGACTCCCCGTCCCACGCGGCCTGCGATGCCAGGGTCTCGGCGAGCGCGGCCAGGACGGCCCGTTGCGTCCCGTCCAGCACGGCCGCCGCGGCCGGCAGGGCGTCGCGCTGCACGGCGATACGAGCACGCTCCGGCGCATAGGTCTCCAGCCAGCCGCGGGCCGCGCCGGTTCGCTCCGCGAGGATCGCCTGCTCTCGATCGGTGAGCGGCTCACCCTTCTCCGTGGCGAAGGCAACTGCCGGCTCCACACCGGGGACCTGGAGAAGCAGAGCGAGGTGCGCGAATGGCGGCCGGTAGGCCGCTGCCTCTGCGGCGGCGTCCGCATCGGGATCCACCAGCGACGCCGCGAAAAGACGGTCCGAATCGGGCGGAAGCTCGCCGCGCACCTCGCGGCCGGCGGTCGCTGCGGCGATCCGGTCCGACTCGTCGAAGAGGCGCGGGATGGCGTCGGTCCCGTCGGGGTCGAATTCGATGGCGTGGTTCGGCCGCGAGCGCAGGAATAGGAGTCGCAGCTGTTCGGCGGGGACCACCTCCGCGATGCGATGGGCCGACGCGCCTTGGCCCTTCGAGGTGCTCATCTTTCGCCCGCCGATGTTCAGGAACTCGTACGGCAGGTTCAGCGGCGGCTCGCGGTCGAACACCTCGCGGGCGATGGCATCGGAGCGGTCACGCGAGCCACCCGCGGTCGCCAGGTCCTTGCCGCACGGCTCGATCGTCACGCCGAAGAGGCTCCACTGGGCTGCCCACTCGAGGTTCCACGGCAGCTTGGCCTGTCCGCCGAACGGGCTGATCCGTCCTGTCGTGCCGCAGCCGCGAGCCCACGCCACGTGATCGACGAGGCAGGCGAAGGCGACCGTCTCGCCGTCCCAGTCGGTGGCCAGCGTGGTGCCGATCCGCCCGCAGGTCGAGCAGACCGGGTGTACCGGCAGCCAACCGGCGGGCCGTTCGACGTGGCTGACACGAAGATAGATCTCGCGGACAAGCTCCGCCCGATCCAGGGCGGTGCGGATGTATCGGTCTATCTGGCCGGTCGGATATATCTCGCTCATCCAGTAGTAGCGGTCCGGGTGGACACCGATGCGCGCGAACGTGTCGATGAAGAGACTGGCGAAGTGGCGCGCGTACGACGGATGGCAGTCGCCGGCCGGATCGGGTACGTGGACCAGCGGCATGCCCATGAAGCGATCCACCGCATCCGGGGTCAGGAGCGCCTGCGCGTCCATCGGATCGAGGTCGTCGATCCCGTAGAGAAGGGTCGTCGGGTGACCGGCCGCGCGGAGCGCGCGGGTGATGACATCGAGGAGGACGGGACCGCGCAGACTACCGACGTGGACCGTCCCCGACGGGGTCTTCGAGTCGTTGATGACCTGGGGACCGGAGACGCGTTCCGCGAGCTCGTCGGCCCAGAACACGGCGTTCGCGGGCTAGTTGATGCTGACGATCGTGAAGGTGACCGGCCCGGCCGGGGCCTGCACGACGACCTTGTCGCCCTTCTTGTGGCCCATCAGCGCGACTCCGACCGGCGACTCGTTGCTGATCCGTCCATCGCCCGGCGCAGCTTCGGCCGAACCCACGACGGTGAACGTCTCGGTGCCCTCAGGCCCCTTGATGACGACCTTGGCGCCGATCCCGACGCGGTCCCCGTTGGCCGGCTCGATCACCTCGGCGTTGCGCAGCTGAACTTCGAGCGTCGCGATGCGACCCTCCAGGAACGACTGCTCCTGCTTGGCGTCCTCGTACTCGGCGTTCTCGCTGATATCGCCGTCGAGCTTGGCATCATGGATCCGCGCCGCGACACGCGGGCGCTCCACGGTGATCAACTCGGTCAATTCGGCCTGGAGCTTTGCTTGCCCCTCGGCGGTCAGATAGACGGGCTTGTTGTTCATCGCACCGGTAATAAAAAGCGCTCCAAGCTGCGCCGGCTGCCCGACGTCCCTGGAGCTCGCCTTGGCCGGGCGGCTCGGCCGCCGATCCTGCGCTGAGAGCGTGGGGTTCGGCGCCGCGCGATTGTAGGCCGGACGGCTGAGCCTGTCAAAGAATCGGGCCCCGATCAGCGCCCCACGAGCACGAGTCCCACGATGAGACCGGCGAAGCCGATCCGGTACAGGCTGAAGACGGTGACCGAGCGGCTGCGCAGCCAGGAGAGCAGAAAACCGATCGCCAGCATCCCCGATATGGCGGCGGCACCGAAGCCGGCGGCGATGGCCAGCCACTCGACCGGAGTGTGGGTCTCGATGAGCATCTTGCGCGAGCCGTACAGTCCCGCGCCCAGGGTGATCGGCGTCGCCAGGAGGAAGCTGAAGCGCGCCGCGCTCTCGCGCGTCATGCCGAG
Organism: Chloroflexota bacterium; assembly: GCA_029865285.1. Classification (GTDB taxonomy): domain Bacteria; phylum Chloroflexota; class Limnocylindria; order QHBO01; family QHBO01; genus CF-167. The sequence goes on along the minus strand of JAOUHE010000129.1, from coordinate 2,092 downwards.
CGCCAGACCGGCGCTGATCGTCGCGCCGGAGCGGCTGATCCCCGGGAACAGGGCGAGCGCCTGCGAGAGGCCGATCACCAGTGCGCTCCTGGCGTCGAGACCATCGATCTCCCGCCGCCGCGAGCCGAGCCGATCCGCGAGCCACAGCCCGGCAGCTCCGAGAACCACGAAGCCGGCGATCGCCAGGCGCACGCCGTCGGATTCCCCGTGGAGCACCGACTCGATCCAGCCCTCGCCCGCAAAGCCGATCAGCGCCGCGGGCACCGTGGCCACGAGCAGGAACCAGGCCAGTCGGCGCTGCGGGTCCGCCCCGATGCGCCGCTCCCGCACGCTCGTAAACCATGCGCCGACGAGGGCAATCCAGTCGCGGGCAAAGTAGGCGAGCAGCGCCAGCAGCGTGCCGAGATGCAGGAACACGTCAAAGGCCAGGCTGCCGGTCAACCCATCGGTCCCCCAGCCGGCGATCCACGGAGCGAGCTCGAGGTGCGCGCTGGAGCTGACCGGAATGAACTCGGTCAACCCCTGCAGGATGCCGATCACGATCGCCTGGAAGACAAGTTCCATGACCCTCCCGGGTGGGTGCGCCGCCTATCGGATGAAGAGCGGCGCGAGCACCAGGCTGATGGTGGCGAGGAGCTTGACGAGCACGTGCAGCGATGGGCCGGCTGTGTCCTTGAACGGGTCGCCGACCGTGTCGCCGACGACCGCCGCCGCGTGGGCATCGGTCCCCTTGCCGAGCACGTTGCCGGCATCATCGGTCAGGTGGCCCGCTTCGATGAACTTCTTGGCGTTGTCCCATGCTCCACCGCCGTTGTTGAGCACGGTGGCCAGCAGCACGCCGGAGATGGTGCCGACCATCAGCAATCCTGCGACCGCTTCCTGGCGCAGCAGGAGGCCGACGATGATCGGGGTGGCGACCGCCACGACGCCGGGCAGGATCATCTGCCGCAGCGCCGAACGGGTGGTGATGTCGACCACCCGCGCGTAGTCGGGGCGCTGGGTGTAGTCCATGATGCCGGGCATTTCGCGGAACTGGCGACGCACCTCGACGATGATCGCCTGCGCCGCCTTGCCAACCGCACGGATCGCCAGGCTGCTGAAGAAGTAGACGAGCATGGCGCCGATCAGCGCGGCGATGAAGACGTTCACATCGGCCAGGTTGACCGACGTGATCATCAGGTCCGGCCGACCACGGTTGGTCTGGATCAGGTTGACCTTGTCGATGTAGGCGGAGAAGAGCAGGAAGGCCGCCAGCGAGGCTGACGCGATGGCGTACCCCTTGGTCAGCGCCTTGGTTGTGTTGCCGACCGCGTCCAGACGATCGGTGATCTCCCGGGCCTTTCCCTCGGCCTTGGCGAACTGGGCGATGCCGCCGGCGTTGTCGGTGATCGGGCCAAAGGTGTCCATGGCGAGGATGTAGGCGGTCGTCATGAGCATGCCCATGGTGGCGACAGCGGTGCCGAAGATGCCCCCGTCGGGCAACGCCTGCTCGCCGAGCCAGTGGCTGGCGAAGAGGGCGATGCTGATCGTGATGGCGGTGACCGCGGTGGTTTCGAACCCGACTGCGGTGCCTGAGATGATGTTCGTCGCCGGACCGGTCTTGCTCGCCTCGGCGATCTCGCGGACGGGGCGCCAGGCGCCGGCGGTGTAGTACTGCGTGATGTACACGAACGCCACGCTGGTGGCGAGTCCAACCAGCCCGGCCCCGAAGAACCAGACCCACGGCGCAATGCCGTTGGCGCCGACCGTGCCGGGCGTGCTCATCATCTGCGAGGTGGTCAACGCAAGACCCCCGACCGACAGGATGGTGGTGACCCAGTAGCCGCGGTTGAGCATGTTCATGGGGTCTTCGTCCTCGCGACCGCGGACGAAGAAGATGGCCACGATGGTGGCCAGCAGTCCGAAGGCGCGCACCACGAGCGGGAAGAAGATCCATGCCTCGGGGTTCGGCCAGCCGAGTTCGGTGGCGATGCGCCAGATGGCCACGCCCAGGATCATGGCGCCGATGTTCTCAGCCGCGGTTGATTCGAAGAGGTCGGCGCCACGGCCGGCGCAGTCGCCGACGTTGTCACCGACGAGGTCGGCCACTACC
>JAOUHE010000013.1 GCA_029865285.1 Chloroflexota bacterium | reverse complement strand
CCATCGCCGGTCCCGGGAGTCGCTCCAGCTGGGTATCTACGCGCTCGCCTACGAGGCGCAGCATGGCCGTGTCCCGGACGAGCTGGCCCTCCACTTCCTCGAATCGGGCCTGGTCGGACGCAGCCCGGCCTCGGCAAAGCGGCTGGCGAAAGCCTCTGAGGCGGTCACCACAGCGGCCGAGGGCATCCGCGCCGGACGCTTTGACGCTGATCCATCGCCCACCCGGTGTGGGTACTGCCCATTCCGGGAGATCTGCCCGGACGCGATTCGATGATGGTCGGCGCGGCCACCCGCCAGGGTCGCCCTTGACCTCGCGAACGCGGCTGGCGGTCGCGGCCCTCGTGCTGCTGGCCGCGCTGGGGTTCCTCGCGACACTCGCCTTCGCGGTGAACGCCTGTCCGGCCGAAGCACCCGGGCAGCCCTGCCCGGGTGCCGCGTCGAATCGCGCCGTCGTGGTCGCGCTGGTGGCCATTTCGGCGGGCCTGACCGTTACCCCGTTCGCCTTCCTCGGAGAGCTCGCGGTGCGGCGAATCGTGTATCGAGGCGCATGGGCTCGAGCGGCGCGCCGCGGCGCGCTCGCCGGGGCGGTCCTGGCGACGATGGGCGGGCTGCGCCTTGGCGACGCACTGTCGGTCCCCGCGGCGCTCTTCGTGGTGGCCCTGGCCGCGGCGGTGGAGTGGCTCTCGGTACGCAGGCTCGACGCCCGGTGACCTCGGACATCTTCGCTGGTCAGCCGACCGACCCGGAGCTGCTCGCCGAGCTGTATGACCTGGAGCACGATCTGGTCATGCATGACGCGCCGTTCGTTCGCGAACTGGCGCATCGCGCACCCGGTGCGGTCCTCGACCTCGGTTGCGGCTCGGGGCGTCTCTTTGCGTCCCTGGCCGAGGGTGGCGCGACCCGCATCGTCGGCGTGGACGGGTCGGCCGCCCTGCTTCGACGGGCTGAGCTTCGGATCGCTGGCGATGAACGCCTGGCCGGCATGGCCGCGGCGGGCGCGATCGATCTGATCCATGGTGACGCGCGGGCGCTCGGCGGCCTTGCGCTGGGCGGCCCATTCGCCCTGGTGCTGGCCGTCGGGGTCATCCCGCACCTCGCCGGCCCGGAGGACGCACTGCGGCTGCTGAGCGGCGTGCGGCGCCTGCTTGACGCGGGTGGAGTCCTGGTGCTCGACGACATCGGTCCCGGAGAGATGCCGACGCGCGACCTGCCGCTCTCGGTCGACTGGCGGCGAACGATCGGCGGCCGCGAGGTGGTTCGACGCAGCTCGCTGATTCGGCGCGAGGCGCCCGAAGGAGTGCGCGTGGCCTTCTCGACGATGGTGGACGCGACGCAGCCCGATGGTACGATTGCCCGACTCCCGGCCAGCTATCGGCTGTGGTATCCATTTCCTGACGCACTCGCGACGCAGGTCAGTCGGGCGGGAATGATGGTCGAGACGAGGTACGGCTCGCACGACCTGGAGCCTCTCGGCCCCGAGAGCGAGCGGCGTATCTTTCTGGTGACGCACGGCAGCCCAACCGCTGTCGATCGCGAGAGGTGAGGGTTGGCGGATCAGATCCGGCTCCTGGTGATCGAAGACGTGCCGCAGGTGGCGCAGCACATGCGTTCGCTCCTGTCGGCACAGTCGCAGATCAAGATGCTCGACGTCGTCACCTCCGGTGAACACGCGCTTGCTGCGGTCGCCGAGGTGCGTCCGGACGTTCTGATCGTCGACGCGCTCCTCCAGGGACGCGTTTCGGGCACGCAGGTCGCGGAGCAGGTGCGCCGCAGCGAGCCGACGGTGGCGGTGATCGTCCTCACGGTTCCGCAGAACCAGGTTTCCGAGGATCCAGCGATGGGCGTCGATGCGGTCCTGAAGATGCCGTTCTCGGGCTTCGACCTGACCACGCTGGTGCGCAAGGTTCACGAGCGGCGCGGGGTGGACGCCTCGCGCAGCGGTTCGATGATGGTGAGTCTCTTCTCGCCCAAGGGGGGTGTGGGACGCACGACACTCGCCTACAACCTGGCCGTCGCGGCCAGTGCAAAGCACAGCGTCTGCCTCATCGACGGGTCGCTGCAGTTCAGCGACCTGCGGGGCCTGCTTCGCGCGCCGGTGACGGCCCCATCGATCATGAACCTGCCCACCGACAGGATCCGGGACGCGGACGTCGCCGACGTGGTGTGGAAGGATCCGTCCGGGGTCGATGTGCTCCTGGCACCTCCTCGCCTCGAGATGGCCGAGATGGTGACGGTGCGCGACATCGAGAAGGCACTCTCGATCCTCCGTCAGATCTACGAGGTCATCGTCGTCGACACCCGCGCCTCTCTCAGCGACGACGTCCTCGCGTTCCTCGATGCGTCGGACCTGATTCTCCAGGTACTCGCCTCCGACACCATGGCGATCCGTGGCCTGGGCATGGTCGATGAGGCGTTCGCGACGATCGGGTATCCGGCCTCCAAGTTGGCCGTCGTCCTTAATCGGTCTGACTCAACCGGCGGATTCAGCCGGACCGACCTCGAGGAAGCACTCAACCGGCGGATCGACTACGAGGTGGTCTCCGATGGCCGCCTGGTGGTGGCGGCCAACAACGAGGGGGTCCCCTTCGTATTGGCGAGCCCGGATGCGCCGATCTCGGTGGGGATGCGCGCCATGGCGGACTCGGTGACCGCACGCCTCCGCGAGCCGGTGCCGGCCCTGGTGCGGCGCTGAGCCGAACGGTGGCGTCCGGCACGGATCGACGCCCGATCGGGCTGTTCGACTCCGGGGTCGGCGGACTGACCGTCCTGTCCGCGCTCATGGACCGTCTGCCAGCCGAGTCGACCATCTATCTCGGTGACAACGCGCGCGCGCCGTACGGGCCGCGTCCGGGTGACGACGTGCGGGCCTTCACGCTCGAATGCACTCGCTGGCTGCTCGCGCACGACATCAAGCTGCTCGTGCTGGCCTGCAACACCGCGACTTCGCAGGCGCTCCCCGAGGTGCGGGCGGCATCATCGGTGCCGGTTCTCGGGGTGGTTCGCCCCGGCGCGCTCGCGGCAGCGGCGGCGACCCGGTCCGGGCATATTGGCGTGGTCGCCACGACTGGGACGGTCGGGTCAGGGGCGTACCCCGCCGCCCTCGGGGAGGTGGCAGCGAGCCTGCACGTGACGCAGCTGGCCTGTCCTCGCCTCGTACCGCTGGTCGAGGCCGGCGCGCGTGAAGGAGCCGAGGTGGATCACGCCGTGCGGGGCTACCTCGGCGAGTTGATGGAGGCGGACCCAGCCATCGACACGCTGCTGCTCGGATGCACGCACTACCCGCTGTTGCGGCCGCTGATCGAGCAGGCGGTGGGCCCCCGGGTGGCGGTGGTCGATTCCGCCTTCAGCACGGCTCTCGCGGCGGAGGACCTGCTCGACGCCTTGGCCGCCCGGGCCCCGGATGGGGGAGCGGCCACCAACCTGGTCTACACGACCGGGGACCTCGCCGCATTCGAGGTCGTCGCGGATCGGATCTTCCCCGGAGCCTTGCCGGGCGTCGAGCAGGCGATCGTCACCGCCGACTAGACTCAACGCATGTCACGCAGCGCCGGCCGCCTCGGAATGGGGATCGTGGTGGGCGGGCTGCTGGCGATGGGTGCGACGGTCGCGCAGCGCGAGCTGATGCGACGAGCCGGCTCGCGGCTGATCGACTGGGAGGCGGTCCGGCTGATCGCTCGCCGCCGCCTCGGACCGGCAGGGGTGCCCCTTTCGGCGGCCGATCGGACCGCGGCGGAGGCGTTCTATCGCGAGACGCTGCTGCGCATCGAGCCGGAGGTGGCAGCAGCCATCGGGGCCGATCTGCCGCGTGCCCTCGAGACGCCGGCGGTGGTCGACCGCCTCGAGTGGATCGATCTCAACCTGGCCACCTTTGAGCAGCTCTTTGCGCGCGTCGAGCAGATCGTGGCCGCCGGTAGCGCAGAGGTCGACACGCCGGGGCGCGCCCTGGCACGCATCTTGAATCGGTCACTCGGGAATCAGCAGCTCGGCTGGCTGATGGCGTTCATGGCGCGCAAGGTACTCGGGCAGTACGACGTCAGCCTGCTCGCCGCCGGACCGGCCACGCGCGGCCGCCTCAACTTCGTCGAACAGAACATCGTGGCCACCGCCGCCGGCCTGCGCATCCCGCTCGACGAATTCCGCACCTTCATCGCGCTGCACGAGGCGACGCACGCGTTCGAGTTCGAGGCGTACCCGTGGCTTCGCGATCACTTCGCCGCGTCGGTTGCCGAGGCGATCGAACAGCTGGCCGGCGACTCGAGCGGTCTCGCCGGGCGGCTGCGGTCCGCCATGGCGGGCAAAGGCGGCCACTGGCTGGAGCGCATGATGACGCCCGCCCAGCTCGCCGCGTTCCACCGCACCCAGGCGTTGATGTCGCTGCTCGAGGGCTATTCCAACCACGTCATGAACCACGCCGGCGAACGGATCCTGCCGGGCTTCGCGCAACTCCACGAGCGGTTCGAACGACGGAACGAGGCGCGCACGGCGGTCGAACGGGCGGTGATGCGACTGACCGGGCTCGACCTCAAGATGGAGCAGTACGCGGCAGGCGAGCGGTTCGTCAGCTCTGTCCTGGCGACGCGCGACCGTGCCTTCCTGAACCGCGTCTGGGAGGGCCCACAGCAGTTGCCCGACCTGGCCGAGATCAAGCACCCGGACCGGTGGATCGCCCGGATCGAGGGGTCCGGCGCGAACGGAGCCGTCGCGTGAGCGTCGACGAGATCGTCATCCTGGCCACGCCCATCTTCGGTGCCCCGGTGTCGGCCGAGCATGTGGCGCGCATCGAGTCGGTGCCGGGCGTCCGCGTGGTGCAGATGTCGTCCGATGGGCTGGTGCACGACCACGCCGAGGAGGCGCTCGCCGCGGCGCGGGTGCTGCTCCGCGGCGGCGTGCCGGCATCGGTGCTCGATCATGTCATCGGGCGGGCTCCGCGCCTGGCTTGGATCCACTCATTCTCGGCCGGGGTCGATCGGGTCGCGACACCGGTGGTCCGAACGCGTGGCCTCACCGTGACGAACGCGCGCGGAGTCTTCAGCCGTCCGATCGCCGAATACGTGGTGATGATGAGCCTGGCCATCTCGCGCAGCCTGCCGCAGCTGCTGGAGTTGCAGCAGGAGCGGACCTGGCAACCCCTGCGCGGCACCGAGCTCGGCAGCAAGACGATCGGTATCGTCGGCTTCGGCAGCATCGGCTCCGAGATCGCCCGCCTGCTGGCGCCCTTCGGGACGCGCATCCTCGCCACACGGCGTCACCCGGATCGTGGCGCCGGCGATCAGCCCAACGTGGAGCTGCTGGGGCTCGACGAGCTCGGCGAGCTGCTGCGCCAGAGCGACATCACCGTCATCGCCGCCCCGCTCACCGACGAGACGGCTGGCATGATCGGCGCGGCGCAGCTGCAGGAGATGCCCGAGCATGCCTGGCTGATCAACATCGCGCGAGGTCGCCTGATCGATGAGCTCGCGCTGCGGCGGGCGCTCGAAGCGGGGTGGATCGGCGGCGCCGTGCTCGATGTCTTCAACGAGGAACCGCTGCCATCCGACTCGCCCCTCTACGACACCCCGAACCTGATCGTCACGCCGCACACCTCGTGGTCGAGCGACCGGGTGGTGGATCGTTCGATCGACCTGTTCGTCGCCAATCTGCGTCGCTTTGCCGCCGGCGGGCAGCTCGAGAACGTCGTGGACCTGGAGGCCGGGTACTAGCGCGATGCAGGTCACCATCGTCGGACTGCCAGGCAGTGGCAAGACGACCGTCTTCAACGCGCTGACCGGCAGCCATGCAGAGACCGGCGGGTTCTCCGGAAGCCATGCGGCACCCAACATGGGCGTCGTCAAGGTGCCCGATGAGCGCCTCGACCAGCTCGCGGCACTCTTCCATCCGCGGAAGACGACTCCCGCCGACGTCACCTACGTCGATGTGGCGATCCCCGCGGGAGCCGCGCGCGAGGGGACGATCGCCCCGGACGTGCTCGCCATGGTGCGCAACGCCGATGCGCTGCTCCATGTGGCGCGCGGGTTCGAGGGCGGAGAGCGTGCGCCCGATGCGTGGCGCGACGTGGAGGAGATGGACCTCGAATTCACCGTCGCCGACCTGGGAGTCATTGAGAAGCGGCTCGAGAAGTTGCGCACGTCGGGCCGTCACGGTTCGCCCGGCGAGCGAGAACAGAACGCGCTCGAAGAGGAGCTCCTCGCCCGGATCGAGCCGGATCTCTCGCGTGGCGTCCCGCTGCGAGCCATTGCCCTCACCGATGACGACGAGCGGCGGGTGCGCGGCTATCGATTCCTGACCCAGAAGCCGGTGCTGGTGCTGATCAACCTCGACGAGGGACAGCTCCCCGGGGCCGCGGCGCTCGAAACGGAGGGTCGGACGCGCTATGCGCAGCCGCATACCGATGTCGCCGCGCTGGCGGCGAAGATCGAATCGGAGATCGCCCAGCTGTCCGAGGACGACGCGGCACTCTTCATGGAGGACCTGGGGATCGCGGAACCGAGCCGCGGGCGCGTCATCCGCCTCACGTACGAACTGCTCGGCCTGTTCAGCTTCTTCACGGCCGGCGAGGACGAATGCCGCGCCTGGACGCTGCGCCGGGGAGCGACCGCAGTTGACGCTGCCGGTGCCATCCACTCGGATCTCGCCCGCGGCTTCATCCGCGCGGAGGTGGTCACCTTCGACGATCTGATCGCCAGCGGCAGCATGGCCGAGGCGCGTAAGCGCGGGAAGCTGCGTTCTGAGGGGAAGACCTACGCCGTCGGCGACGGCGACGTCATCGAGGTGCTCTTCAACGTTGCCCGCTAGCGGCCGCGGAGCTCCTGGGAGCGGTCCATCTCGGCGATGATGCTGCGGAACTCGTCGGACTGCTCAACGAGGAAGGTGTCGTCCTCCTCGACCCCGACGCTCATGCTGGCACGCAGCTTGTCATCACCGATGTACGTGAATCCGTGGCTGCGCTCGAGTTCGCGCGCGATCGCCTCGACCAGGGTGTCCTCCTCGAACGTGTCGAGCACCGAGGCACGAGCGGTGCGCACGAGGTCGGCAAACGCCTCAGGAGTGTGTTCCTGTTCGCTCACCACGATCGCGTCGGTGAGTAGATCGGTGGCTCCCTCGTGGAGCTCATAGAAGAAGAGCCGCATGATGGACCGATGATAGAGCCGCGCGACCTGCTGATCCTGGGAGGCCTCGCAATCGACCGCTTCGCGGACGGGAGACAGGCGGCGGGCGGCTCGGTACTCCACGCCGCCAGAGCTGTTTCGGCGGAGGGCCTTCGAAGTGCCGCCATCACGGTTGCCGGCTCCGAGCCAGAGGCACTTGCCGCCCTTGTCGAGCTGCGGGCGCTCGGACCGACGGCGGTACAGGCGGCACCGTACTCCATCCGGTTCGTCATTGACGACACGGTCGCACCTCGCCACCTGACGTTCGACGGGGGCGCGCAGCTGGACGTGTCGGCGGCGCTGGTGCGGGCGCACGCAGGCCGCGCTGCGCTGCTCGCGCCGATAGCGCGCGAACTCGATTCGACCGCCATCACGGCCACCGCGGGCGTGAAGGTTCGGGTGGCGGCGCTGCAGGGATGGCTGCGGATCCTCGTCCCCGGCCGCGCGGTGGAGGCGCGCAGCCTCGCGAGCCTCGACGAGGTGCTGTCGACCGCTCTGCGTGGTGTGGACGCACTGGTAGCGAGCCACGAGGACCTGGCGGCGGTCGCGCCCGACCCAAGCGAGGCACTGACCCTCCTGCGCCGCTGGGCAGGTTCCCGACAGAGCCTGGTGGTGACGGTTGGCGAGGCCGGCGCGCTGCTCGACGAGCCGGGCCGCGGGCGCCTGTCGGTACCGGTCGCGGACGTCGTCCTGGGCGTGCCCACGGTGGGTGCCGGAGACGCGTTCGCCGCGCTCTTCGCCGCGCAGCTGGGCATCGGCGCAGATGCTGTTGACGCCGTGCACGCCGCGGTGCGCGGGGTCTCCCGCTGGCTGGCAGCCCGGTCCGGGGGAGCGTGACCGTCTAGGCGACCGCTGATTCCCGCGGCCGGCGCGCCTCGCGACGATCCGCTGCGGCGACCCAGCGGCGCAACCGTCGCAGCCGAGCATCGACCCGCAGCCGGACGCGCCCGACGGCGAGCATGCCGCCACCGCGCCCGAGCGCGAACGCCAGGTCGAGCACCTGACCGGCGGTCACCGCTGCATCGAGCGCGCCGCGCAGATCGGCGCGGTGCCGCTCGCGGATGCGAGCCACCTCCAACCATGCCGCGGCCGCATCGGCGGAGGCGCGTCGCGTTGCCACGGCCCAGAGCGCCTCCGCCCGGTCCACCTCGCCGGCCGCGAGGAGGAGTCGGGTCGCCATGCGGCGCAGTGTGTGCGCCTCCCCCTGGTCGACGCCGGGATGCATGGCCGATTCGACGACTTCCAGTGCCTCGGCGCTCGCCCCGTGTCGGAGCAGTTCGACGGCCATCCCGTGGCGGTCGAGCAGTCCCGCGTCGCGCCAGCCGCCGGCCCGCAGGCGCAGCACCTCAGCCTCCAGCAGGGCGAGCGACACGATGTCCTGCAGGTTGTGGTCGAGGACATCGGCGAGCCCCTGTGGAGAGCCGCCCCGCAGGTATCCGAAGTATCGCTCGGGCACTTCGCTGCCGGGGCAGTCGGAGTCGCGGATCACGCCCAGGATGCCGGCCTCCACGTCGGCCAGCCGTGCCCCGCCGAGCGGCCGTCGGAAGAGGCGCCGCGCCACCGGCAGCAGGTCGTCATGGCGCTCCGGGAGTGCCGCGAGTTCGCGGAAGAGGCCGTGCACGGTCAGGCGCGTGGTGAGGAGCGGAAGGTCGAACCCACGCCCGTTGTAGGTCACCACCCGCTCGGCTCGAGTCAGTTCGGCGGCGACAAGTCGCAGCAGCGCCGGCTCGTGCGGGTAATCGGGCAGGAGGAGTTGGCGAACCACGATCCGGTTGCCCTCCAGGCGGCCGAGCCCGGCGAGGAAGACGACCGTGCCGGTGCCGGTGGAGAGCCCGGTCGTCTCGGTGTCGAAGTAGCAGGCCTCGGGCAGAGGAGCGAGCGCCGCCACAACGGCCGGGGGGAGCGCGACCGCCCGTTCGACGAGCACCGCGGCGCCACCGGGGCAGGTGGAAAGGCTGGCCCCGAACCAGCGCGCGAGGGCCTGTGCACGGTCAGGTGTGGGGGGTGGCTGCGGTTGGGGAGCGCGGGCGCGTTCGGTGCGGACGACCGCCAGCCGCTCGACCAGCGAGCGAGTGCTCATCCGCCGCCCAGCCCTGCCAGCAGTTCGGCTGCGACCCGCTTGCCGCGCGACCCCACCTCGGTGGCCGGACCGACGCACGATGGGCACCCTTCCGTGCACCGGCAGTCGGTGACAAGTTGGGCGGAGGCGGCGACCAACTCATCGGTCAGGCCGAAGAGCCGCTCGCTGAGCCCGACGCCTCCCGGCACGGCGTCATAGAGGAACACGGTCGGTCGGCCGGTGAACGGCGCCTGGACCTGGGCAAGCACGCCGATGTCGCGCGGGTCGCACATGAGCAGGAGCGATGCCGTGGTGCGGGCGACTCGCGCCAGGCCGATGAGCGCGCCGTCGAGCGTGTCACGGTCGTACCGGTTCACGAGCTCAGCCGGCGGCACGAGCCAGCAGGCGGTCGTGTGCATCTCCTGTTCCGGGACGTTGATCGAGCCCCAGCCGACGTTCTCGTGGGTGTGGTACTTGATCTTCTTGAACATGGTCACCTTCCAGGCGACCATCACTTCGCCACGCTGCCGCTTGCCGGCCGGTGGCTCATCGGCCTCATCGAAGACCTCCAGCACCTTGAGCGTGATGCCCAGGTCGGCATCGGTGTAGTAGTCGACGTCGGTGCGCGTTACATACGCCTTCCGCTCGTCCCAGTCGAGCCGATCCACGTGGTGCTGCACGCCCTCGTGGATGTAGATCGCCTTTTCATGGACGAGCAGCGGAGCCGCGAAAAGGTCAACCTCGCCGAGCACGCGGTTGCGGTCTCCGCTGGTATCGACGATCACCACGTTCTCTGGCGCGCCGGCACGAAGGCTGAAGGTGCTGGCAGGGAAGTTCTCGTGGCTCCAGTAGTACCGATCGTCGTCTGCGTGGCGCAGATACCCGTCTTCCTCGAGTACGTCGAGCAGGGTCGGCGTCTCGGCGATGCCGAATCGCTCGGCGGCCGGCACCGGCAGCTCGAAACTCGACGCACGGAGGTGGTTGAGGAGAACGTGCAGGTTGTCGGGGTTCACCAGCCCATGCTCCGGTGACTGCTCGAAGAGGTACTCCGGATGCGAAGCCAGGAACTGGTCGATGGGCGCCGATGAACAGACGAGCGCCGACAGGCTGGTGCTGGTGCGTCGCCCCGCCCGCCCCATCTGCTGCCAGGTCGAGGCGATGGTTCCGGGGTAGCCGACGCTGATGGAAGCATCGAGGCCGCCGATGTCGATGCCCAGCTCGAGGGCGTTGGTGGCGACCACGCCGCGAACCCGGCCGTCGCGCAGGCCGCGCTCGATCTCGCGCCGCTCGTTGGGGAGGTAGCCGCCCCGGTACCCACGGATGGTGTGCGGATGACCGGGTAACGGGGCAAAGGTTTCCCGGAGGTAGCTGGTCAGCACCTCCACGGCGGTGCGCGATCGCGCGAAGGCGATGGTCTGCACGCCGCCGCCAATGAGCCGCTCGGCAAGGCGCTGGGCGGTGAGGACCGACGAACTGCGGATCCCGAGATGCTCATTCGCCACCGGCGGGTTGATGACAAGGATGTGCTTCCTGCCACGCGGCGCCCCGTTGTCATTGATCAGCTCGACCGGCGCCTCGATCAGTCGCTCGGCCAGGTCGGCGGGGTTGGCGATCGTGGCGCTCGCACAGATGAAGACCGGATCGGCGCCGTAGTGGCGGCAGACGCGGCGGAGTCGACGGATGACGTTGGCGACGTGACTGCCGAACAGGCCGCGATAGGTGTGCAGCTCGTCGATGACCACGAACTGCAGGTTCTCGAACAGCTTGAACCACTTGGTGTGGTGGGGGAGGATCGCCGCATGCAGCATGTCCGGGTTGGTGATCACCACCTGCCCGGCCGCCCGAACCACGCTCCGCACATTCGGCGGCGTGTCGCCGTCATAGGTGTGGGTCTTGAGCCCGAGTTCAGCCGCATCGGCAAGGGAGCGGAGCTCGACCAGCTGGTCGGCGGCCAGGGCCTTGGTGGGGAAGAGGTAGAGCGCTCGCGCCGTGGGGTCACGCGCCACCGCATCGAGGACCGGCAGGTTGTAGCACAGGGTCTTTCCCGAGGCGGTCGGAGTGACGACGCAGGTGTTCTTGCCGGCGCGCACCGCCTCGACGGCGCGCGCCTGGTGCGTGTAGAGCGCCTCCACACCCCGACCGTGGAGCGCCGCGACCAGTCGCGGGTCCAGGCCGTCGGGCCACGGCGCGTGTCGAGGTGGTTGCGGCTTGAGGACGCGGTGCGCGGCGACCAGTGGCTCAAGTGAGGGGTCCGCGAGGAAGGCGGCGATCGCCTCTTCGGCTGATGTCGGGCGGTCGAGCAGCATCGGATCCTCCGAGATGACAAGGCTTCAGACCGAACGGATGTTCGGTTTCGCGCATCACCATATCACGCTGCGGTGAAGGGGACCGCCGTGGTGTGACAGCTCGGCTGTCGCGTGCCGAGGGCGGTGGTGCCCGTGATGGCGTCAGGGGGTGAGGATGGCCTGCAGCTGGCTCTCCATCAGCTCGCGCGTGAGCGGGCCAAAGTAGCGACCCCGGATCACTCCGTCGCGGTCCACGAAGTAGTGCGTCGGGAGGCCCCAGCCGCCGTAGCGCTCGATGACGGCTCCGCGTGGATCCAGGCCGATGATGTAGTCGAGCCCGTTCTCGCTGGCGAAGGCGCGAACCACGTCGGTCGACTCCTCGAAATTGATGGCGAGCACCGCAAGGCCATCATCGGCGTGGGCGCGGAAGGCAGCCTTGAGGTCCGGGAGCTCCTCGCGGCACGGGATGCACCAGCTCGCCCAGAACACGATCCACAGCGGGCGTCCGGCGAAGTCGGCGGACTCGACGACCCGGCCATCCAGATCGGTCAGTTGCCCCCCTTCGCCGGATGTCGGTGAAAGCTCCGGCGCCAGGTCGCCGATCTGCAGTCCGGCGCGCTGCGCTCCGATCTTGTAGAAGTCCTCGCCGACGGTCAGCGGCACCCAGGGCTGTCCCCCGAGCGGGCGGGTAACGATCCAGCCACCGCCGACCAGCAGGATTGCCAGCAGGCTGCCCTTCATCAACCCGCGCAGCGGGAGCGGGAGCGTGGAGAACCACCGCCGTGCCGGGGGCGGCGGCAGGTCAGTGTCGGGTGCGGAAGGGCGGTCTGGCATGCTCGACTGTGAGTCTACCGACCCACCATGGGGGCGGTGCCTGGCCTGATCAGCGTTCTGTACGTGCTCTAGGGCAGGACCGCCTCGAGGGCCGCCGCGAGTTCCGTCGTATCCGCGGGCCCCTCGAACTTGGCGGCGACCCTTCCGCTGGCGTCCACCACGAAGACGTACGGCTCAGACGGGATGCCCCACTCTTCGACAGCGGGGTTCAGGATGCGCGACCCGGAGGCGTCGGTGCGCAGTTGGAGGCGGCCGTCGACTAGCTCGAGCTCGTACGGCTCGATGTGGATGAAGTTCACCCGTCCGAGGTAGTCGGGTGCCACCGACTTTGCCAGCTCGAGTGCCGGTCCGCAGGTAGCGCTGGTGCAGAAGGCCGGCGTGGCGAAAACGATCACGAAGGGCATCCCGGCCGCGAGGGCGTCGCGGACCGAGAGGCGGTAGAAGGTCGCGTCGGGTTCCGCGTCGCTGGATATGCGTGCCAGTCCGGCGGCATCGGTTGCCGTCAGCGTGTCGGAAGGCGGCGCCGGGGCCCCGAGGGCGGGAGTCGTGGTCGTCTCGGAGACGGAAAAGGTCCGGCGTGAGCGACGCTCCTGCCCTCCCCCTGGGCTGGCGAGCATCTCAATGCCCCAGTCGCCCGCGTGTGAGAAATCGATCAGCGCAACGTAGACGCCGACCGGGTTCTCCTCGGCGTCATCGAGCAGCACGTGGAAGGTTGCGGCCAGTTCCTGCGTCGGGGCGGTGACGTCGGCATCCAGGTCATAGAAACGCAGCCTGACCTCGAGGTCAGGGGCGGCGAGTGATTGCCCGTCGCTGCCGAGCGCGGTGACCAGCAACCGGTTGTATCCCACCGCGGCCTCCGACGAGACGATCAGCGGCACCAGTTCGGGATCGCCGACCGCGGCTCCGAGGGCCGGCCAGCCGGGGTGCGCCGGCGGGGAAGAGCTCACCGATGCCGGTGCGCAGGCGCTCAGCAGGATCCCGAGCAGGAGAATCGCCGGAAGCAAGCGGAGGCGTGGCCCGTCGAGGTGGTGACGAAGGGGCTTCGACATGGCGCCGATTCTAGCCTGACGCCCGCTGGTGCCCCGGGTCTCGTGCTTGATGTGGATATCCAGGGCAGTTTCGCCTTGCACTGTGGAAAAGTCGCGGGATAGACTGCGGGGCAGATGACGAGTCTCGAGACGCACGCACGTCGACCGGCCGCGCCCGAACGTCCGGTGCGTGTCCGCATCCCGGCTTCCCGAGGTGGCCTTGCCTGGCTCGCCCTGCTGGTGATCTTTGGCGCGTTCCTGGCGGCCCAGGTCGGGCGCGAGGTGTACACGAGCTGGTCGATCGGCCAGGAGGCAGAGGCGGCACGGGTCGAGATCGCCGCCATGGAGGCGCGCAACGCCGCCCTCCGGGAGGAACTCGGGTACGTGAACAGCGATGCGTACATCGCCGCGGAAGCTCGACGGTTGCTCAACTGGGGCCTCCCCGGGGAGCACGTGCTCATCATTCCGCCCGGTGCCGAGATGCCCCCGCCGGCTCCGACCGAGTCGGACGTGACGCCTCCAGCGCCACTGCTCCAGCAGTGGCTGGAGCTGTTCTTCGGCCAATAAGGTCGGGCCCATCGCGTGTCGGCCTGGCGGCCTGGGCGCGTGGGCCGCACAGATCGGAGCCGGGACTGGCGCTATGCGCTGATACTGCCCTCGCCATGTGTTGTGCGAGTGCTGGTCCACGGGGTTGCCGCGGTCTTCGTGCCTCTGTATCCTCGAGTCACCCGGATCGCCGGCCACCCGTGTTTCTGCGCACGGGTCAATGGCGGAGTAGCTCAGTGGCAGAGCAGGGGACTCATAAGCCCTTGGTCGGTGGTTCGAATCCGCCCTCCGCTACCAATCTCTGCGCACCCTTGATTCCCAGCGAGCGCGCGAGTCAACTCGGCGCAGTCGAGCGACACCGATGAGCCTGTCGCGTCACGACCCGGACGCGGTCAACGCACTGGCCGAGGCGGTTGCGCGCGGCGCGGATGCCCTGCGCATCCCGAACGGCGTGCCGATTGTCCTTGCCATCTCCGGCGGTCCTGACTCCACGGCTCTCCTCCACGGCGCAGCGCACCTGGCACCCTCTCGCGGGTGGCGGCTGACGGTCGCCCACCTCGACCACGCCCTGCGCACCGAGTCAGCCGAGGATGCGGCCGCCGTGGGCAGGTCCGCTGGCGGTCTGCGACTTCCCTTCGCTACGCATCGCGTTGATGTGGCCGCGCTGGCGCGGGCTGAGCATCGGTCCATGGAGGACGCCGGACGGCAGGCACGGTACCGATTCCTCGAAGAGGTCGCCGCCGAACTCGGTTCGGATGCGTTGATCGCCACCGCGCACACCGCTGACGACGCGGCCGAGACGATCCTGCTCCGGCTCGCGCGTGGCAGCGGCCTTCGCGGTCTCCGGGGGATCCCCGCTCGCCGCGGCCGCGTCGTGCGCCCGCTTCTGGGCGAGCGGCGCTCGGCGCTGCGGGGCGCACTGGACGCCGCAGGCATCGCGTTCAGCACCGACCCGACCAATGACGACCCCGCCCACGCAAGCCGCAACCGGGTGCGAGCCGAGGTTCTCCCGGCACTCGAGCGCCTGAATCCGTCGGCGGTCGAGGCGCTCATCCGGTTCGGGCGCCTGGCGGCCGATGACGACGACCTGCTCGACGGGCTGGCGATAGCCGAGCTCGCTCGCCGCCGCGACGCCGACGACGGCACCCTCGATTGGCACAACCCCCCGTCGCGCGCCCTCGGGCGCCGGGTGCTGCGAACGGCGATCGGGGAGCCGACGCCTGCCGCAGAGCGGATCGAGGCGCTGCTCGACGCGGCTGAGGGGCCGCGCGGCGGGCTGACGATCGAGCTCGGCGGGGGTCGCGGCGCATCAGTCGTGGGGCGCCGGATTCGGCTGAGCTAGCCGCCAACGGTCATGGCCCGGATGGGCCGTTTGTTGGCGTTGCCGCCCCGCACCTATACTTGGCGGGCCGCCCACCGGCCAGCACCGATCAAAGGGAAGAGACATCACCTTGAGCAGCAGACTCGTCCGCAACAGCGTCGTACTCGTCGTCCTGGCCGTCTTCGGCATGGCGCTCCTGTGGACGTATCTCGTCGATCCAAGCGGCACGTCTGCGGCGTATACCTATAGCCAGCTCCTGAAGGACGCCGCAGACGGCAAGGTCACGTCGGTGGTGCAGGACGGGACGACCCTCTCGGTCGTCCTCGGCACGAGCACCGCTGACCCGAAGTCGGTGATCGTGCCATCCGAGTTCGTCAATGTGCGCGAAGAGCTCTGCGCGGCGGTCGGCAGCAGCAACCCGGGAAGCTGCTCGATCAGCTACTCCGCGGTCCAGGAGGGCGCGGCGGGGCAGGTGATCTTCCAGCTCCTGTTCGCATTCCTGCCCGTGCTCCTGATCGGCGGTTTCATCATCTTCATGATGCGGCAGGCCCAGGGCACCAACAACCAGGCGATGAGCTTCGGCAAGAGCCGCGCGCGGATGTTCCTTGGCAACAAGACCGTCATCACCTTCAACGACGTGGCCGGAGTGGACGAGGCGAAGCAGGAGCTCACCGAGGTGGTCGAGTTCCTCAAGTACCCCGAGAAGTTCAATTCGCTTGGCGCGCGGATCCCGCGTGGCGTGCTGCTGGTCGGCCCTCCCGGCACCGGAAAGACGCTGCTGGCGCGCGCCGTCGCCGGTGAGGCGGGCGTGCCGTTCTTTTCCATCTCCGGATCGGAGTTCGTGGAGATGTTCGTTGGCGTCGGCGCCAGCCGGGTGCGCGACCTGTTCGAGCAGGCCAAGCGCAACTCGCCGTGCATCGTCTTCGTTGACGAGATCGACGCGGTCGGCCGCCAGCGTGGCGCCGGCCTGGGCGGCAGCCACGACGAGCGCGAGCAGACGCTCAACCAGATCCTGGTCGAGATGGATGGCTTCGACACCAACACCAACGTGATCGTGGTGGCGGCCACCAACCGGCCCGATGTCCTCGATCCCGCCCTCCTGCGCCCGGGCCGCTTCGACCGCCAGGTCATCCTCGACCGCCCCGACATCAAGGGGCGCCGCCAGATCCTGGACGTGCACATCAAGGGCAAGCCGCTCGACAAGACGATCGACCTCGACGAGCTCGCGCGCCGTACTCCTGGCTTCACGGGCGCCGATATTGCCAACCTGGTCAACGAGGCGGCCATCCTGGCCGCGCGAAACAACAAGAAGTCGGTCGGGACGATGGACTTCAAGGAGGCGATCGATCGAGTGGTCGCCGGACCGGAGCGACGCAGCCGGATCATCACGCCCGAGGAGAAGGAGATCATCGCCTACCACGAGGGCGGACACGCCGTCGTGCAGCGCGCGCTTCCGAAGTGCGACGCGGTCAGCAAGGTCACGATCGTGAGCCGCGGCATGGCGCTCGGCTACACGATGAGCCTGCCTGCCGAGGACCGATACCTCCACAGCAAGTCGGAGTTCGAGGACAAGCTCGCCGGCATGCTTGGCGGGCACGTCTCTGAGGAGATCGTCTTTGGCGACACCACCACCGGCGCCAGCAACGACATCGAGAAGGCGACGGGGCTGGCTCGCGCGATGGTCACCCAGTACGGGATGAGCGAGAAGCTCGGCCCACTCACCTTCGGCAAGAAGGACGAGATGATCTTCCTGGGTCGCGAGATCAGCGAGCAGCGCAACTACTCCGACGAGATCGCCGCGAAGATCGACGCGGAGGTTCGCGAGATCATCGATCGCGCCTATGTCAGGGCCAAGGAGGCGTTGACGACTCATCGCGCTGTGCTCGACCGGCTGGCCGCGTTGCTGATCGAGAAGGAGACGATCGAGGGCGACGAGTTCGAGGCGCTCTGGAACGGCGTCCTGCCGCCGCGTGACGGGAGTGGACCGACGCCGCGGCGCCGGGGCGAATCAGCGGCCGGCAGTGAGGGGGAGACGGGGCCTGCAACGACCCCCAAGCGCCGGCGGAAGGCTGCTCCCCAGCCCGCCTGATCTCGCCGGGGTAGCCCTTTTGGCCCATTCCGCCACTAGGAGGCGGGCCGTATACTCCGGTCCGGTGCGCATGGGCACCATGCGCCATCGCGGGTCATGAGGAGCTGGGTTCACCGATGATCGACGATCCCCTGACAGATGCTGGCCAGGCCGCCGTCGCGGACTGGAAGGTCGAGCCTGCGACCGGCACCATCGTGCCGCGCTCAGCGCTCGACGTCCTGACCAACCTCAACGAGCGCATTGCGTCGGGCCAGGTTGACGAGTTCCAGCCGATCCCGACCGGCATGACGCCGCTCGACAAGACGATCGGTGGCGGCCTGCGGCCTGGTGAGTTGATGCTGATCGGTGGAGCCCAGGGGGCTGGCAAGACGACGATGGCCCTCCAGATGGCCCGCAACATGGCCGCTTCAGGCCAGGCCACCGCGCTGTACGTGTGCTTCGAGCATGAGGAGGAGTACCTCATCCAGCGCCTGATCGCCATGGAGTCCCTGCTCTCGCAGCTCCCCACCAAGACGGGCGCGATGAAGATCCAGGACGTCAAGAAAGAGGTCATGCAGAGCTATGCCGCGGCCGCCGAGGCCGGTCAGCGAGCCAAGCTCGGCGCGAACCCGCGGCTGCGCCCCTCGCTCGAGCGCATCGCCCGCTACGGCGGCAACCTCTTCCTGATGCGAGGCACCGCCACCGGCTCCACGATCGAGAACCTGCGCGATCTCGTTGCCGAGTACCGGGGCGAGGAAGGGAAGCGGCTTGTTCTCTTCGTTGACTACCTGCAGAAGGTGCCGGTCATCCCCGAGCCCGCCGAAGAGGCGGAGAAGGTGACGCGGGTGGTGAGCGGGCTGAAGGACATCGCGCTGGCGCTCGGCGTCCCGGTGGTCGCCATCGTTGCTGCCGACCGGGAAGGATTGAAGGCGAAGCGCCTGCGCAACCATCACCTGCGTGGCAGCAGCGCCATCAACTACGAGAGCGACATCATCCTGATCCTGAACGACAAGTACCACATCGTGGCCAAGGTCAACATCGAGTTCAATCCGTACCAGGCCCAGCGATACCGCGACTGGGTGGTCGCCACCGTGGAGAAGAACCGCGGCGGCCAGGACAACGTGGACCTCGAGTTCGAGAAGCTGTTCGAGTTCAGCTGCTTCGATCCGACCGGTCGGGTCACCGCCGAGAAGCTCGTCGAAGAGCGTCTCTACAACGACTGATTGAGGCAAGCAGATGCCCGCCCCTGACCCGTACCGGGTCCTTCAGGTGCTGCCTGACGCTGACCAGGCGGTCGTTCAGGCAGCCTTCCGGGCGCTCGCCATGAAGTACCACCCCGATCGCGACCCCTCCGCCTCGGCCGCGCGACGGATGATCGAACTGAACGAGGCCTACGCCCTGGTGCGCACCGCCGAAAAGCGCGCCGCATTTGACCGTGGTCAGCGTCGCGCGAGTTACGACTTCGACAACACGCCTCGCAACGGTGCTTCGAACGGCGCCGTCCCGCCGCCTCGTGCCGCAAGCGCCGGTACCCAGCTGAAGAGTGGCCGGTACAGCGGATGGACGCTGCGAGACCTTGCCCGCCAGGATCCGGATTACCTGCGCTGGCTGTCGCGGCACTCGTCGGGCCTTCGCTACCGGACCGAGATCTACCAGATCCTGGGCCGGATGGGCACGAGCGCCGCCTGAGTCGTGGTCCCAGCGCGCCGCGGCGCGCGCATCGGTCTGACGCGGTAGGCTTCGCCTGTGCCTGACCCCACGCCGATGAAGCCCCTCCGCGCCGTCTTCCTGGACATCGGCGACACGGTGATGCGTCCGAATCCGTCGTGGGAACATGTGTACGCCATCGCCTTCGAGGAGTACGGCATGCACGTCGAGATCGATGATCTGCGGGGAGCCCTGCGACGCGCCTACCACCATGGAGGCTGGGGCTTCTCCGATGGATTCGAGCCGACCGAGGAGACCTCCTTCGCGCGGACGATGGAGATCGACCGGCTCGCGCTCAGCGAGCTGGGGATCGGACCGATGCCCGAGGCGTTCTTCCGGCGCCTGTCGGAGCTGTTCCTCGTGACCAGCCACTGGCACATCTTTCCCGACGTGCTCCCTGTGCTCGACGCGCTCTGCGACCGCGGCCTGGTCATCGGTGCGGTCAGCAACTGGGTCTGGCAGTTGCCCGAGCTGATGCACTCCCTCAACCTGGTGCGCCACTTCGATTTCATTGCCGCGAGCGCGCGGATCGGCTTCGAGAAGCCGAATCCGGAGATCTTCCAGTGGGCACTGCGCGAGGCCCAATGTGCGCCCAGCGAGGTGATCCACGTTGGAGACCACCTCGATGCCGACGTCCTGGGAGCCCTTGGCGTGGGAATCAGCCCGGTGCTGATCGACCGCCGTGACCGATTCACCGCCTCGGATGTGCCCGATGGGACCCGGTTGATCCGGTCGCTGGCCGAACTGCTTCCCATTGTTGATCAGCGGCTGGCGGTGGCCTCCCATGCCTGATCGGGCCTGGCGTTGCTTTGTCGGGGTCC
>JAOUHE010000128.1 GCA_029865285.1 Chloroflexota bacterium | reverse complement strand
CTGCGATGCTGTACGCGGAGCACAGCCCGGTGTTGGGACTGGTCCTCCTCGCACCCTCGCCGCCCGCCGACGCGCTGCCACGGCGCCCCTCCGAGCACGAGCTGAACGATGTCCCCCCGGTCTACGACGCGGCCTGGTGGGGATGGCTGCAGCCGTGGGATCGGCTGCAGGAGATCTACCCCGACATGAACGACGACGAGCTGGAGAAGATGCAGGAGATGCTCGACGGGGCACGCGAGTCGGGCAGCGCTCGACGCGAGCGGATGCTCGGCGTGACGGTCGACGCGGAGCGCATCAGCGCGCCGACGCTGGTCATCGGGGCAGGCCTGGACGATGTGGTCCATCCGTCGGAGGCGCGCCGGACCGCCGACCTGCTGGGCGCGACCTACGAGTACTTCCCGGCGGCCAGCCACTTTGGCCTGGTGATGGGTTCACAGACCTGGCCGCAGGTGGCCGGATCGGTGCTCGGCTGGCTCGAGGAGCGACGTCACGGGATGGGCACCGCCCTCGCTGGGTCCAGCGCCGCGCGCTGACGGCTCTCTCGTTGTCGCCGCGCCGGGTGTCGGCCCAGCACGGGCTCCGGCACCCAGATCGGTCGGCGCGAGTCGCCATCGGTCCAGTTGAGGGTCTCCGGCGGCCCTTGCTATACTCCGCCGAGCCCGATGAGCTCCTCATCGGCACGCGTGCCGCATTCGTCTAGAGGCCCAGGACACCGCCCTCTCAAGGCGGAGATCACCGGTTCGAATCCGGTATGCGGTACCAACCTCGCCGATCTACGCTCAGACGCAGCGCGATCTGCCCATGCTGAGCCCTTGTCTGAGCCGCAGGTGCTGGGGGAACCCGCCACCGCGCAACGTTCAACCGGCATCAAATGACCTGTTCCATCACGGGTCATAGATCGGCTCCTCGTTGCTCGAAGTCGAAGTGGTCCTGGACGGAGAACAACTACCTGTTCGGGCTGAACGTGCCGGTCTGGGGGTCATACAGCTCGGCGGTGGCGACTACCCCCGAGCCATCGAAGCCTCCGGCGATCAGGACGCGGCCGTCGGAGACCAGGGTCGCGGTGTGGTAGACGCGTCCGTCAGCCATCGGGCCGGTCGCGGTGAACGCGCCCGTGGTCGGATCGTAGATCTCGGCGGAGGTGAGGAACGGGGGGTAGTAATCCCAGCCGGTGTGCACGCCTCCGGTCACGAGGACGCGACCGTCGGAAAGCAAGGCGGCCCCGTGGAAGGTACGAGCGTCGGCCATTGAGCCGGTCGCGGTGAACGTGCCCGTTTTCGGGTCATACAGCTCGGCCGAGGCGAGACTGGTGCCGCCGGTGTCGTAGTTGTTGAACCCCCCCGTTATCAGGACGCGACCGTCGTCGAGCAGGGTGGCAGTGTGGAGTGCGCGCGCGTCAGTCATGGGGCCCGTCGCGGTGAAGGTATCGGTCTTGGGGTCGTAGATCTCGGCCGAGGCGGCGAACTGGCCAGGGGTCCAGCCGGCGGAGCCGCCTCCGGCGATCAGGACGCGACCGTCAGCGAGCAGGGTGGCGGTATGGAAGCCGCGAGCCGTCGCCATCGACCCGGCCGGGCTGAAGGTGCCAGTCGTCGGGTCATACACCTCGGCTGAGGCGACGGCGTGGCGGAAGCGGTCGTTGCCGCCGGTGATGAGGACCCGCCCGTCGAGAAGCAGGGTCGCGGTGTGGAGGTTGCGACCCGTCGCCAGCGAGCCGGTCGGGCTGAAGGTGCCGGCCTGCGGGTCATACAGCTCGGCTGAGGTGAAGAACGGGCCAGGGAAATTCCACTGGCGGGGGTTGCCTCCGGCGAAGAGGACGCGACCGTCGGCGAGCCGGGTGGCCGTGTGGAAGCCGCGAGCCGTCGCCAGCGAGCCGGTCGGGCTGAAGGTGCCGGTCTGCGGGTCATGCAGCTCGGCTGAGGCGAGAGCGACATCGTAGCGGTCTACGCCGCCGGCGACGAGGACGCGACCGTCGGCGAGCAGCGTGGCCGTGTGGATCTGTCGCCCGACGGTCATCTGGCCGGTCGGGCTTGCTGCGGTTGGCGTGGCAGTGGGCGTCGCCGTGGACGTGCTCGGGCTGGCGCTCGGCACGGCCCCAATGCTGCTGGCGGATGGGCTGGCGCTGCAGGCGGCGAGTGCCAGCGCCAGAGTCGTCAGGCTGGCGAGGACGGCGTGCGCGCCCGTGACGCGAATCGGCTGGGTGGGGGTCATTGATCGGCTCCTCACTTGCGGCCAAGCCCCCTCGATCCCGCTCGCCTTGTCACGGCGTCGACTGCGAGGGCGGGGTCAGGGCTGCGATGGCCGGCTGATTCGGCAGGGCACCCAGCGGGAGGGGCGGGAGGATGAGCTGCGTGGCATTACTGCCATCGGCATCCATGATCCAGAGTCTGGGCTCATCGAACGGACCCTTGGCGAACAGGATCCGTCCGTCCGAGGTCCAGCCCGGTCCGTATGAGTTCCCATCCGACGTCAATTGGCGGAGATCGGTCCCGTCCGGCCGGATCGTGTAGAGGTCGGAGCTCGGGGTGTACCCCCACCCAGTGCCGCCGGGATTGGGGACGATGTCGTGGTAGGCCGAGTACTGGAAGACGATCCGCGCGCCATCCGGGGACCAATCTCCGGGCCAGCCGGTGGGGCTGATCTGGTGCAGATTCCGTCCATCGGCATCGACGACAAACAGCGCGGGTCCCGGTAGCGGAGGCAACTCTCCGTACATCGAGGTGTCGTTGATGTCGAAGGGGACATCCTGGGTGAAGACGATCTCCGTGCCGTCAGCGGACCAGCCGGGGTCGCGGTTCTGGAGGCCCGCGCAATTGAGGACGCCGGGCAACCGCTGGCCGGGGAGCAACGGGCAGTCCACGATCATCGTCGACGCCAGCTCGACGACGCGGCCGGTCAACAGGTCGATCGTCGCGATGACGCTCGCCGGCGTGGGCCCCGGCACCTTCCCCGGCCCTGGCCTCTCCGGCGTCGGAGGGAGGAGGAGACTCCGGACGAAGACGAGCTGCGTGCCGTCTCGCGAGAACGCTGCGTCGCTGTCGCCCGTGCAGGGCGCGACGCAGCCGGTGTCCAACAGGCGTGGCCCAGGGCCGCTCGCGTCGGTGAGGTAGAACTGGAATCTGCCGTCCGGGTAGCCGTCGCCGCCGACCGTGGCGGGTGCCCAGGAGAACAGGAGGCGCGAACCATCCGGCGACCAGACCGGCGCCTGTTGGTTGCCACCCAGGTCCGGGAACAGCTCATGAGCCCCCGTTCCGTCCACGTTGGCGACCCAGAGCCGACCCCAGGGGTAGTCGGTCGTCTGGATGTACGCGAACATGGCGGGCGTCGTTCGCGCGGTGGATTCCGGCGCCGAGCTGCGCGTTGGGCCCGGCACAGGGGAAGGGCCCACATTAGGCGACCGGACGAGGAAGCCGATGCCGATCAGGACCGCAACGACAACCGCGGTCGCGGCGAGCGCAAGGGGCGCAAAGCGGTTCAGTCCCGCGCGAGTCTGGTCGGGCATCGGCTCACCACCCAGGCGGACGAGCCAGCCGGGGCGGGGCCGGGTGTGGGCCGTCGCGGTCACGACCGACTCCAGCAGGCCCTCGGGCTGGGTAGATGGCGCCGATGCATCGAACCACGATCGAAGCAGCACGCCGAACTCGCGTTCACTGGTCATGCAATGCCTCCTGTCGACAGTGCCGAGGCTCGGTCCTGGGCGTCGAGCGCAGCCCGAAGCGCGTGGGTGGCGCGGTTGAGGCGCGACTTCATGGTGCCGAGCGGAATGCCCATGATGTCGGCTGCCTCTGCCAATGGCAGGTCGAGGTAGTAGTGGAGCACGAGCACGGCTCGCGCCTCCGGCGACAGGCGCCGAAACCCGCCCTCGAGCTGATCGCGAACCGCCAGCAGGCGCTGGTCGTCGTCGACCGATCGTAGGTCCTGCATCGGCAGAAGCTGGACCTCCGCGGAGGCACGTCGCCGCTCGTTGCGTGCCACGCGGTAGCAGGCGCGCACCGTCAGCCGATGCAGCCAGGCGTCGAACCGATCGGGGTCGCGCAGGCCGCGGACGTCGCGCCAGGCGGCGAGCAGCGCGTTCTGGACGGCGTCGTTGGCGAGTTCGGCGTCACGCAGGATCAGATGGGCGATGCGGTACAGCCCGCCGATCGCAGCGGTTGCCAGCTGCGAGAACGCGGCGTGGTCGCCGGCTGACGCCCGTAGCACCAGATCGCGCTGCATGCTGCTCACCCTACGCCTGACGACCAAGGTGGCCGCCTTCACTTGGTATGGGCACCCCTGGGGGCGATTGGTTCCATCGGCGCTGGCCCGCTCTCAAGGGTTGAGGGATGGTCGGGGGTGCGGCAGTGTTCGCGCAACTCGGCGTGCCGCTCCGCATCAAGGCCGGCAACGTAGGAGCCCGCGGGGCCGACTCCGCCGGTGAACGGCTCCCACCATTCTTCGAAGCTCGTGTGCGTGAGGGCGGCTGAAAGCGTCGTCTCCTCGATCTCGCGCAGACCGGCAGCCTCGAACAACTCCGCGAGGTGGCCCTCGCGGGTGCCTGCAAGCAGCGATTCGTCGCTGACCTCAGGATCGAGTTCATGCGCCGCTCGCCAGAACAGGCTGAGCGGGCCATGGCCGCCAGCGTGGTCCCAGACGCACGCGGCAACGACACCGTCCCGCCGGGTCACGCGTGCCATCTCGGCCAACCCTGCGACCGGATCTGACATGAAGTGGACGACGAGCTGCGCGAGGGACGAGTCAAACTCGTCGTTGGGGAACGGCAGCTGTTCGGCGGACGCCTGCAGCACGTTGACTCCGGGGTTGCGCGCTCGAGCTGCCGTTACGAATGAGGCGGATGGGGTCGACGGCCGACACGCCTGCTGGCCCGAGCCGTTTGACCAACTCGGCCGTGAGCGCGCCTGGGCCGCACCCGACATC
>JAOUHE010000127.1 GCA_029865285.1 Chloroflexota bacterium | reverse complement strand
TGCCGTCGAATTTCACGATCTCCGCCCTCGGGACGCCGGTGGCGAGCAACGGGAGCACGTATACCTCCACCCGGATTGGCAACTCCGTCCGCGTGCAATCCCCCACAGATGGGACCGATCGCCTCTTGCTGGGGGAGACGCTGACCTTCACGATCGCTGCGATCTCGTCCGTCCAGGGCACGTTCTTCTGGCCTAACAGCGCGTTCAACTCCCGGTCCTGCACCAGCGATGCGGGTACAGCGCCGTCGCTGCAAATCACCATCCAGGCGACGCCGGTGCCCACGCCGGTGCCCACGCCGGTGCCCACGCCGGTGGCCACGCCGGTCCCCACGCCGGTGGCCACACCGCTCCCCACGCCAATCCGGACGCCCGTTCCCACTCCGGCCTCGACGCTGGTGCCGGGCTCAACCCCCACCGCGACTTCGACCCCAGACGCGTCCGGTTCCACGGCGGTGTCCTCCTCACCAAGCCCAACGACGAGCTCGACGCAGAGCTCAACGCCGAGCCCGACAGCAAGCCTGACACCACGCATCACGGCCCTGACGGTGGCAGCGTTCGACGATTCGGCCAGCGGTGGTGGCGGAGTCGACTTCGGGATGGGCATCGACGTCCTGGCCATGCTCGGCGGCCCGTTCACCTGGATCGTGCCGGGCGCCGCGGTTGGCGTGCCTGGTCTGCTCGTGATCCTGTTCGTCGCGCTCCAGGCGCTGGGGGTCCTGACCTGGATCCCGGCAGTGCGCCGGCTCCGCGACGACGGCTAGCAGGCGCCGGCGTCCGACCGGTCCTGGCTGACCGGCCAAGTGGCCTGGTCGGCGTCGCTCAGGCGTTCGGCCTGCCCCGGTCGACCTCCTGGACGAGCCAGGTGTTTCCGTCGGGATCGGTGAGCGAGCCGGGCTCAGCCGAGCGGTGTGGCCGGATCCCAGCCCTCGAGGCGCTTGCGGACATCGGCCAGGAAGTTGCCGACCTGCGCGCCGTCGAGCACGCGGTGGTCGAACGAGCAGGTCATGTTCATCATTGGTCTGATGGTGATCACGTCCTCGCCCTCGATGGTGACCACCACCGGGCGTTTGACGATCGCTTCCATCGACAGGATGGCGACCTCGGGGCTGTTGACGATCGGCATGGATGAGACCGATCCGAACCAGCCGGTGTTGTTGACGGTGAAGGTGCCGCCCTGGATCTCGTCGAGCCGCAGCTTGCTGATGCGGGCGCGGGCCGCCAGGTCCTGGACTCGATGGTTCACGCCGCTGATGCTGAGCTGATCGGCGTTGGCGATGACCGGCACCAGCAGGCCGTTCTCGACGGCCACCGCGATGCCGATGTTCATCGCCTGCTTGAGGATGATCCGATCCTCGGCGAACTGGCTGTTGAGGGTCGGGTGCAGACGGAGCCCCTCGGTGACCGCCTTGATGACCGCGGCCACGTAACTGATGCCGATCCCCTCGCGCGCCTTGTAGCCGGCCTGGTTGGCCTCGCGCCAGCGGACCACGTTGTGCATGTCCACTTCGATGACCGTGTAGGCGTGGGGGACCGTCTGCTTGACGCGGGTCATCTTGGCGGCGATCCCCTTGCGCATCTGGCTCAGCGGGACCTCGGTGTCGCCGCCGACCGGGGCGGGCATGGGGGTGGGTGCCGCGTACGCGGGAGCGGCGGACGCTGCCGCGACGGGGACCGGCGTGGGGGCCGGTGGGGGAGTTGCGGGTGTGGGCGGGGCGGCGCTCGGAGCGGCGCTCGGAGCGGCCGCCACGGCCATCGGCTCGGGTTCCGGGGCGGTGGCTGCAGGTGCAGGGGCCGGCGCAACGGGTGCCGGAGCAGCTGCCCCCTGGTCGATGAAGGCGAGCACGTCGTCGCGGGTCACGCGACCGGCCGCGCCAGTGCCGCTGAGCTGGCCGACGTCGATCCCGTGCTCGCGGACCAGGCGTCGCACCGCGGGAGTCATGCGGATCGAGGCGTTGGTGGCCGGTCCGGCGTCCTCGGCAGGAGCCGGCGACGCAACTGGGCCGGGAGGCTCGGCCATCGGGGCGGGAACAGCCGCCATGGCGAGCGGTTCAGCAGCCACTGGCTCGGCAGCCACTGGCTCGGCAGCCACTGGCTCGGCGGGCACCGGCTCCGGCGCAGCCACGGGCTCCGGCGCGGGCATCTCGAGCGCGGGTGCCTCGGCGACCGGCGGGGCAGGCTCCGCGACGGCGCCGCCATCGTCGATCTCGGCGAGCGGGGTGCCCACCTTCACCGTCTCGCCGTCGGGGACCAGGATCTTCGTGATCGTGCCGGCGACCTCGGCGGGCACTTCGGCATTGACCTTGTCGGTCACCACCTCGAAGAGAGGGTCGTACTGCGCGACCTGATCGCCCTCCTTGACCAGCCAGCGCTCGATCGTCCCCTCGGTGACCGATTCGCCAAGCTGCGGCATCTTGATGGTGGTGACCATGTGTCCCTCTGTAGTTCGGAGCTTCGGTGCGCCCGGCGGCACGTGTCCGTCGCCGAGCGCGGGGTGAGCGTAGCGGATCAGTATGCGGCGAGCGAGCGCGCGGCCTCGACGATCTTGGCCGGGTTCAGCATGAACCAGTCCTCGAGGTTGTGGTGGTAGGGGACGCCGGGGACCTCCGGTCCGGCGAGGCGCGTGACCGGCGCATCGAGCGATTCGAAGCCGGCCTCGGCGATCGTGGCGGCAACCTCGGCCCCGAACCCCCCGAAGCGGTTCGCCTCGTGGACGACCAGGGCGCGGCCGGTACGTGCGACCGAGGCGAGCAGGGTTTCCGTGTCGAGCGGGCGCAGGGTGCGCAGGTCGACCACCTCGGCCTCCAGCCCGTCCTCGCGGGCGAGCATTTCGGCCGCTTCCAGGGCGCAGATGCGCATGTAGCCGTAGCAGAAGATCGACAGGTGCTTCCCCGGGCGCGCCACGTCGGCGCGACCGATCGGCACCACGTGGTCGCCATCGGGGACATCGGCCCTGAACAGCCGGTAGACCTTCTTGTGCTCGAAGAACATGACCGGGTCCGGGTCGCGAATCGACGCCTTGAGCAGGCCCTTGGCATCGGCCGGAGTGCCCGGAGCGACGACCTTGAGGCCGACCGTGGAGGTGAAGTACGTCTCGTTGCTCTGCGAGTGGTAGAGGGCGCCGTGGACCCCGCCGCCGTACGGCATCCGGATCACGATCGGCAGCCCGAAGGAGTTGTTGGACCGATACCGAAGCCGGCTGATCTCCGAGACGATCTGGTTGAAGGCCGGGTAGACGAAGTCGGCGAACTGCATCTCGGCGACGGGGCGCAATCCGTACATCGCGGCTCCCATGGCGGCTCCGGCGATGAGCGCCTCAGACAGCGGCGTGTCCAAAACGCGCTTGTCGCCGTACTTGGCCCACAGGCCCTCGGTCGCGCCGAAGACGCCGCCCTTGCGTCCGACATCCTCGCCGAGGAGCATCACGTCGGGGTCGCGCTCCATCTCCTCGTCCATGGCGAGGCGGATCGCTTCGAGGATGTTGAGCTCGGCCATCAGTCGGCACCTTCTGCGTAGACCCAGCGGTGCGCCGTGGCCGCGTCGGGGTCGGGGCGGGCCTCGGCCTGCGCCTGGGCCTCGTTGATCTCGGTCTTGATCTCGGCGCGAAGGGCAGCGTCCGCCTCATCGGTCAGGAGACCGGCGGCGCGCAGGCGATTGCTGAAGAAGGGGATCGGGTCGTGCTCCTTGAGCTCCTCGACCTCCGCCGGGTCGCGATAGCGTCGCTGGTCGTCGTCCGAGGAGTGGCTGGTCAGGCGCACCACGCGCGCCTCGATCAGGGTCGGCCCGTCGCCTCGCTGCGCGCGCTGGTGCGCGGCCCTCGCGACGGCGTAGCAGGCCAGCGGGTCGCCGCCATCGACGGTCACGCCGGGGAAGCCGTAACCCTCGGCGCGCGCCGCGACCGAAAGCCCGCCGACCTGGCGCTCGAGCGGGACGCTGATCGCCCAGCCGTTGTTCTCGCAGACGAAGATGACCGGCAGCTTGTGCACGCCCGCGAAGTTCATCCCCTCGTGGATCTCGCCCTGGTTGCTCGTCCCCTCGCCGAAGCTGGTGATGGCGACCATGTCGTCACCGCGCACCCATGCGCCCATCGCGAGCCCCACGGCGTGGAGCACCTGGGTACCGACCGGTGATGAGACCGACACGATGTTGTTGCGCGCGGCGCCGTAGTGGCCGGGCATCTGGCGACCGCCGGAGCTCACGTCGTCGCCCTTGGCCAGGTGAGCCGTGATGATGTCCTCGGCGCTCATGCCGAAGGTGATTGCCGACGCGATGGACCGATAGTAGGGCGCCATCCAGTCCTGGTTGCGGCGCATCGGCCAGGTGGTACCGACCTGGGCCGCCTCGTGTCCCTGGCCGCTGATGATGAAGGGGATCTTGCCGGCCCGCTGCATCAGCCACATGCGCTCGTCCACCGCGCGCGCCAGCAGCATGTGGCCGTACATGCTGAGCACGTCCTCGTCGGTCAGGCCGAGTTCGCGATGCCCCAGCGCGGATGCCGGATCCAGCTCGGCCATCAGACGTGGATCGCCGCGCCGTCGACCGCCAGGGCAGCCTCGGCGAGCACCTCGGTGAGGGTCGGATGGGCATGCACCGACATGGCGATCTCGCCGGCGGTCCCCTCGACCAGGCGGGCGAATACCGGCTCCGCGAGGAGGTCGCCGGCATGCGGGCCGATGATATGAGCGCCCAACAGGATGTCGGTCTCCGCGTCCGCGACGAGCTTGGCGAAGCCGTCGATCTCCCCGACGATGGTCGCCTTGCCGAGGGCACGGAAGGGGAACGAGCCGACCTTGACGGTGTGCCCCGCCTCGGTCGCCTCGGCCTCGGTCATGCCGACCGATGCGATCTGCGGCCGGCAGAAGGTGACCCGCGGCATGAGATCCATGCGCACCGGCTCGGGGTGATGTCCGGCGATCG
>JAOUHE010000126.1 GCA_029865285.1 Chloroflexota bacterium | reverse complement strand
ATGCCGAGGTTGATACGTGCCCGCCGGTCCGCGGCGTACTCGGCCCACATGTAGTCACGCTCTTCATCGGTCACCATCTCGAGCGTCAGCTCGTCGTGGTTGCGCAGGAAGAGCGCCCACTGGCAGTCGTCGGGGATGGCTGGTGTGCTCTCCATGATCTCGACGATGGGTGTGCGGTCCTCCTTGCGGAGCGCCATCCACAGGCGAGGCATCAGCGGGAAGTGGAACGCCATATGGCACTCGTCGCCGTCACCGAAGTAGGGCCGCGTGTCGTCCGGCCGCTGGTTGGCCTCCGCGAGGAGCATCCGGCCCGGGTACCGCTCGTCCATCGCCGCCCGCAGCGTCTTCAGCACGGCGTGCGTCTCGGGCAGGTTCTCCGAACTGGTCCGGTCGCGCTCGACCAGGTACGGGACGGCGTCCAGCCGCAACCCGTCAACGCCCATGTCGAGCCAGAACTGCATCACCCGCGTGATCGCCTTGACCACCTGCGGGTTGTCGTAGTTGAGATCGGGCTGGTGGCTGAAGAACCGATGCCAGTAGTACTGCTGCGACCCCTGGTCCCACGCCCAATTGGAGGTCTCGGTATCGGTGAAGATGATCCTCGTGTCCGAATACCGATGATCGTCGTCGGACCACACGTACCAGTCGCGCTGCGGGTTGTCGCGCGACGAGCGCGACTCGATGAACCACGGGTGCTGGTCGCTGGTGTGATTGACCACGAGCTCGGTGATCACCCGCAGGCCGCGCTTGTGCGCCTCACGCACGAACGTGCGGAACTGGCGGCGCGTCCCGTAGTCGGGGTGGACATCGGTGAAGTCGGCGATGTCGTAGCCGTCGTCGCGCAGCGGCGACGGGTAGAAGGGCAGCAGCCAGACGGCCGTCACGCCCAGGCGCGCGATGTAATCGAGCCGCTGGGTCAGGCCCTCGAAGTCGCCGATGCCGTCGTTCGACGAATCGGCGAAGGCCTTGACGTGCAGCTGGTAGATGACCGCGTCCTTGTACCAGCGCGCCTTTTCAGCGGGCGAGAGCTTCTTGCGAGTGCGCTTGGGCGGCCGCGTCGCCGGGCGTTTCACCGTCTGGGTCACTCCCAGAGGTTACCCGCCTTCAGCCGCTTTGGCGCGGCCCGATCGCGTCGAGCACGTCTGCACGCCCGCTCGCGGTGTCGTGGCGGCGCAACTGGATCGTGCGAATCTCAGCGGGGCCGAGGACCAGGGCCAATACGCCGCCGCTGATCGCCAGCGGCTCACCGGGCTCACCGCGGAGGCTCGCCTCTCGCGCTTCGGTCAGGCCACCACGCACGACGACTTCGCGCGTTGCGGCAGACAGGTTGACGATCCGCGCCTCCAGCCACCCGTTTCGGCGGCGCAGCGATGCCAGTTCAACCTGCTCGCCCTCCACGGCCAGCGCAAGGTCACCGGCCCCGCGCGGCGGCCAGTTCACACCAGGCGGTGCGGCGCCGGCGCTGGTCAGCAGGTCGTGGCGGTAGCGTTCCGCCGCAGCGGCAACCCCGCCAGCGGCCCAGTCGCCGGCGTGGGGATAGAGACCCAACGTCATCCGCCAGGGGCCGCGCATCTGCGCATCCGGGATGGCGATCTCGGGGCCGGCGGGATCTTGCCTGAAGGGATTGTCGTAGCGGCTGATCCACCCGGTAGATCGGAGGATGGTCACCGCGAGCTCCCGACCGTCATCGGTCAGCTCGTATTCCGACAGGTGGTCGAGCAGCACCGCGAGGCCCCCCGCGTCGACCCAGCCGTGCGCCGGGAAGGTTGCGAGCGGCTCTTCGCGGTAGCCGCCCTCGCCCGCCATTCCCCGTTCGACCACTGCAAACTGGCCCTCGGCGCTCGATCGCTCGTCCTGCCGCGGCAGGGGAGCGTGGAAGCGGACGCGATGATCCTCCGATCGGTTATCGAATGCCACCGCCACACGGAGAAACGGCTCATCGGCTCGAAGCTCGATTTCGGTGACGACCTCGGTCGCCGTGGTTCCATCACTTCTGCGCGACCTGTCGGGCAGAGATCCGGCCGGCCACCGGTAGGTCCGAACGATCCGCAGTCTTCCCCGGACGGGTCCCTGCTCCTCGACCATGACCGATACGGTCTCCGGCACATCCACGAGGCGATCGCTCGGCGGCGCACCGTAGTTGTAGGAGTCGCCGACGTCACCGCCGTCGACGATGCGCCCCACCCCGACGGCCGCGACTCCATCGGGCGTCAGGAGGTCCAACTCCCCGTTTGGCGCCACCGTCACGGTGAGGAGGCCGTTCGCCATCGAGCGCCCGGACACAGCTACGGCGCCGGGTGAGTCGGCGGCTCCCTCGATCGCCCGCACGGCCGTCCAGCCAAGCGGAGGGACCGGCACGGACGCCGCGAGCCTCCGACGCGGCAGCGCCACGATGCATGCGCGCCACGTCTCCCCCGGAGCCGCCAGCATCGTGGCGGTGACCTCGGCACGCAGGCTGTCGACATCGAGTTGAGCGGGGTCGGGGTCGATGTCGACGGTGAACGTGATCATGCGCCCGTCGATTCGGTAGCCGTTCCAGGCGTGATCGAAGATCTCGCGCCCGTGGAAACGGCGAAAGAGCTCATCGACCTGTTCGCCGCGCAGCTCCTCGTCGAAAAGAATCAGCTTCTTGCGCGCCAGCTCCTGGGTCGGCAGGCGGGCGCCGTCAGGCAGCTCGAAGGCCACGGAATCCCACTCCTCGGGGACGAAGAGGTCCGCCTCGACCAGACCGACCCGAGGCTCAGGCGTGGGGTTCAGAACGGCGACTGCCTGCTGCGGTACGCCACGGGCGACTGCGGCCGCTGCGCGGCGGGCCAGCGTGCCGGCAATCTGCTCAGCCTCCGCGAAGCGCACCAGCACCTGGCGCACGACCGGGTCGATGCTGCATCCGCAGATGGAGTCGTGCGCGGAGTTCTCGATCACCTTCCCCCAGGCGAGGCGCAGGAAGGCTGACGGCCACGCGTCGGGCGCAACGTGGAGGGCCGTCATCGGCTCGGCGTAGCGCTCGAGAAGGGTCTCGGCCCGCCCGGCTGCCTGCTTGATGTCGATCCGGGCGCTCGCGACCCCCATGAGGACGTTGGCACGGGCACCGGAGCGCATCTCTCCGCGCCACGTCGGATCGTCGGCCGCCAGCGCTGAGGCCGAACCGATGTACTGCGCGAGGGTCGAGATCCGCATGGGCGACATCCCGGGCAGCTCGTTGAAGCGGCTGACGAGCGCCATCAGGTCCGGCGTCGGGGCGGTGTGGTCGGTGCCGTACATCGCCAGCACCGGGTCGCCGCCGAACCATGGCCGAGCCCAGTCTGTGAACCGCTCGCCCGCGGCGGCCAGCCCGTCCGGCACCGCGAACAGGGACGCAGCGTTGCCGTATCCGGCGGGGAGGTACTCGGCGCGCACCCAGGACCCGTCGGGGGCTTCCCAGCGGAAGGCGTGCCGGTCCACGGCGGAGGGGACGCCTCGCCAGACGACGGCATCGATCAGCCCCGCCCGCCGGAGGATCTGGGGCATCTGCGCGACGTGTCCGAACATGTCCGGCAGGTACCCGACCCGCATCGGCCCGCCGAATGCCTCGGCCCGTTCCCAGCCCCGCTCGAGGTTCCGCACCAGGGTCTCGCCGCTGACCAGGAACTCATCCATGAGGATCTGCCACGGGCCGATGGCCAGTCGCCCGCTCTCAACGTGGCGACGGATACGGTCAGCCTGTTCGGGGCGGATCTCGAGGTAGTCGTCGATCGTCGCCAGTTGCCCGTCCAGCGTGAAGGCGAACTTGGCCTCCGCCTCGAGCATGTCAAGCACGCGATCGACGACTTCGACGAGCTGCATCCGGAACGACTGGAATGGCCGGTACCACTCTCGGTCCCAATGCGTGTGCGGAACAAGGTGTATCGCCGTGCGATCGCCGGCGTCTGCGGATGTCATGTGCAACTGAGCCTAGTCGTTCTTCGGGGGCCGTCGCAGCCCGAGTATTACTTCACAGAACCGGCGAGCAGGCCCTGGACGAAGAACCGCTGGAGGCTGAGGAACACGATCAGAGGTACAACCATGATCACGAACGCGGCCGCAGCGAGCAGGCTCCATTCCGTCGCGTACGTGCCCAGCAACTGGGTGACCTTGACCGTCATCGGTTGAATGGCGTTGCGCTGGGCGTAGACCAGCGCCATCAGCAGGTCGTTCCAGACCCACAGGAACTGGAAGATCCCGTACGCAGCGATCGCCGGCACTGACAGGGGCACGACGATCGTGCGGAAGATACCGACATTCGAGGCCCCGTCCATCCGTGCGGCCTCGATCAGGTCCCTCGGCAGCGTGATGAAGAAGTTCCGCAGGAGAAAGATGCCGAACGGCAGGGCGTATGCGGTGTGGGCGAGCCAGACCGCGCCGTAGTTCGTCAGGAGACCGGTCCCACTCTCTCGGTACGCCGTGACAAGCGGGATGAAGCCGATCTGCACGGGGACCATCAGCATCGCAACGATGACGAGGAAGGTCGTGTCGCGGAGCGGGAACTTCACCCAGGCGAGGGCATAGGCGGCCATCGACGCGATGAGCAGCGGCAGGATCGTCGACGGGATGGTGATGAAGAGGCTGTTGAGGAAGGCGCCGCCCATTCCCTCCGCGGAAAAGACGCGTTCGTAGTTCGCGAGCGTGAAGCGCGGCTCGAAGATGACAGTCCACCACCCGGTGGCCCGCATGTCGGCGCTGGGGCGGAACGAGGTGATCAGCAGGCCGAGCGAGGGGACCAGCCAGATGAGCCCGATGAGACCCAGGATGATGTGGGTCGGGCCCCGCCCGGCGATGCGGGCCAAGCGCCCGCTGATGGTAAGCGGCTTGCCCTCGGCAGTGGTGTCCCGGAGGGCTGTCACTACTGCACTGCCTCGGCTCGGAAGCGGCGGATGTTGAAGATCATGACCGGCACCAGCAGCAGCAGCATCACCGTGGCGATGGCGGCGCCGTAGCCCCACTGGCCCTGTTGGAATGCACCCTGG
>JAOUHE010000012.1 GCA_029865285.1 Chloroflexota bacterium | reverse complement strand
GGCTCGGTAGCTGCGGCCGAGCTGTACGACCCGGGCAGCGGAGCTTGGACTGCCACGGGGAGCATGATCGAACCACGAACCGGCTCTACCGCGACGCTGCTCTCAAACGGCACCGTGCTGGTTGCGGGCGGCCGCAACAGCACCGACGTATTGGCTTCAACCGAGTTGTATGACCCCGTCACCGCGTCCTGGACCGCCACCGGCGTAATGGCCGAGGTCCGCGACGGCCACACGGCCACGCTGCTATCCGACGGCAGCGTCCTGGTGGCAGGCGGTTACGGCAGCAGCGGCGGCATCCTGGGTTCCGCCGAGCTGTACGACCCCGCCAGCGGAACCTGGTCCGCCGCTGCGAGCATGATCGAGCCCCGCGCATACCATACGGCGACACTGCTTGCGGATGACCGGCTGCTGGTAGTGAGTGGGTACGGCAGCGGCGGCGGTATCCTGGGTTCCGCCGAGCTGTACGACCCCAGCACCGGGACCTGGACCGCCACCGGGAGCATGCCCGCAGGCCGTGCCGCTTACACGGCCACGCTGCTGCCCGATGGCAAGGTGCTCTTCGTCGGCGGGGCCAATACCGAAGGCGCAGTGGCCTCCGCGGAGCTGTACGACCCCAGTAGCGGGACCTGGGCCGCTACTGGGAGCATGGCCGTGACGCGCTGCGGTCACACGGCCACGCCGCTGTCCAACGGCAAGGTCCTGGTTGCGGGCGGCAACAGCTGCAGCAGCGGTGACCCACTGGCCTCTGCCGAGTTGTATGACCCGATGAGCGGGTCGTGGACCGGGACAATGAATATGTTGGATGCCCGAGTTGGCCATACGTCCACGCTGCTGATGAATGGCCAGGTGCTCGTGGCCGGCAGTAGCGCCAGCAGCAGCGACCCGCTCGCTTCGGCCGAGCTGTACGACCCCGGCAGCGGGTCCTGACATGACCCTCTGGGTCTGGCCGTAGTGCCGCTGCGTAGGCTGGCGCGTGATTGATCGTGGAGTGGCGGCTCGTCGGTTCGTGAGGACAATCGCAGGACTACTGCTGGTCCTGGCTGTCAGCGGCTGCGCCACCGCGTCGCCGTTGGCAAGCAACTTGGCGTCCGAATCGCCCGAGCCAACCCGCCAGAGCCAAGTACCGTCCGACACGAAGCCTGCGATCGCATCAGCGAGTGGATCGGCCTCGGTCACGTCTTCACCGCGCTGCTTGGACCGCGAACCTGATCTGGCCAGCCTGATCAGCATGGCTGGAGAGGAGCGGCCGGCCTGCTTTGGCGACCGGCAGCTGACCCTCGTCGGGACCTATGGCTGCGGCGGTTGTGGCGGGACTCAGCCCGGAATCTATGAGCCTCTCTGGCTGGCGGCTCCGGTCTACGCGGACTTCCTGTGGGTCAAATGGAGGATCGGGGCACCGCTTGCGTTGCACATCTCGCCAGATTCCGGACTCGCGTTTCCGCCGGAGGGATCGACTGTGCTGGTGACCGGGCACTTCAACGACCCCAGGGCCACTGCCTGCTTCTTCACAGGCCCGGACGGCAATCGAGAGTCCATCGAGCCGGGTTGCCGCGAGGCGTTTGTGGTCGATGCGCTCGATATCACCGGCACCGATCCCGACTTCATGCCCGGCGGGTAGTCCGACAACGTCACCACTGCGCAACGCAGACGATCCGAAGCAATGAACCTCCCGCAGTCTTACCGCAGTGCCCGCTGAGTAGGCTGGGCGCATGGTTGACCGCGGAGGGACGACCAAGCGGTTCGCGGGTGCGCTTGCGGGCATCGTGCTGGCGCTGGCGGTCAGCGGTTGCGCGGGAGCATCGCCATCGGCGACCGCGAGCGGTCGAGCCTCCACGTCGCCAGCAGCGAGTGCGACGCCTCAACCGTCGTCTTCCCCGTCATCGACGTCGGATGGGCATGTAGCCAATACCTGGACCGCCACTGGGAGCATGATCGAGAGCCGCGGCTTTCACACGGCCACGCTGCTGAACGATGGCAAGGTGCTCGTGGCAGGAGGCGGACTGGCCTCGACCTCGGCCGAGCTGTACGACCCCGACAGCGGGACCTGGACCGCAACCGGAAGCATGGCCGAGAATCGCGCCGGCCACACGGCGACGCTCTTGCGCGATGGCAGGGTGCTGGTGGTAGGTGGTGCCCGCAGGCCCGGCCGAGAGGCGACCGCCGAGCTGTACGACCCCGACAGCGGGACCTGGACCGCCACCGGGAGCATGAGCCAGGGCCGGGATGCCTTCACCGCCATGCTGCTCCTCGATGGCAGGGTGCTGGTGGCGGGTGGCTCCGGCGATACCGGGCCACTGGTCTCCGCCGAGGTGTATGACCCCGACAGCGGGACCTGGACAGCCACCGGGAGCATGATCCAGGGCCGCTTGTTTCACACGGCCACGCTGCTGAACGATGGCAAGGTGCTGGTGGCGGGTGGCGCCGGCCCGGGTCCATCTTTGCCGGGCTCGTTTGGAACCGATCTGGCCTCCGCCGAGCTTTTTGACCCAGATAGCGGGACCTGGAGTGCCACCGGGAGCATGAACGAGGTCCGCCTTTGGTTCACCGCAACCCTACTGACCGATGGCAGGGTGCTAGTGGCAGGCGTCGCGGCGTCCACAGACACGGAGCCGACCGCCGTTGCCGAGCTCTATGACCCCACCAGCGAGACCTGGACCGCCACCGGCGCGATGACCGCCCGCTCCCAACCCACGGCCACCATGCTCCTCGATGGCACAGTGCTGGTGGTCGGCGGCGGTGGCAGCAGTGGCAGCCGGCTCGCCACCGCCGAGCTGTACGACCCCGACAGCGGGCTCTGGACCGCGACTGGCGGGATGATCGACGCCCGCTCGGACTACACGGCCACGATGCTTCTCGATGGCAGGGTGCTCGTGGCGGGCGGAAACAGCAACACCGGTGACCCGCTGACCACGGCCGAGTTGTACAACCCGAGCAGCCGATGACCACCGTGGTTGCGGCGAGCGGACCGACGCTGCCGCCCGTACCGCCCGTACCGACGACCTTCGATTGGTCAGTGATGTTGGGATGGGGTGTGGTCGCCGTCGTCGTCGTCGTTGTGGGCGTCGTCCTCATCCGGCGCGGCGAGATCACGCCAGGGCGCGTGAAGCAGGCGTTGACGGCTGTTCTCGGCCTGACTGGCATCGTGCTGGTCCTGTTTGGCATCTTGCTCCTGCTGATGGGGCTGACCGGCACAGATTCGTGGGGCTTCAGCACGGCATTCAGGTTCGCGGGTTTCATAGGGATCGTGGCGGGGGCGGTGCTGCTGGCGCTGGCTGGGGCCGTCGCGAGCGGAAGGCTCCGCGCGCGGACGGTTGGCGCAATCGTCGGGTCGGTGGTCGTGCTGGCAGGCCTCGGCATCACCTATCGCGTGCTCTCCCAACCGAATCTGTGTGGCGGGGGAAACACCGGATCAGGCACCGATGGGTGGTCCGCGACCGGAAGCATGGCGGTCACACGATATGCCCCCGCGGCTGTGGTGCTGCCCGATGGCCGAGTCCTGGTGGTCGGCGGACGCGCCGACATCGGGTGTGCCGCGGATCCGGTCGAGGCCGAGTTGTACGACCCGGATACCGGGACCTGGACCTCCGCCGGCAGCTTGGCTGTGGCACGAGGCGATAGCGCCAGGGCAGTCCTGCTGCAGGACGGTCGGGTGTTGGTGGTGGGCGGACAAGATCAGCCCAGCGCCGAACTCTACGACCCCGCCACGGGGGGATGGACCGCCGCTGGCGTCATGGCCGCGCCGCGCGGCGCCGCGGCCGGTGCGGTGTCCCTGCTCGATGGCCGGGTGCTGGTGTTGCGTGGCAACCAGTTGGCCAGCGCCGACCTCTACGACCCGCTGAGCGGGACCTGGACAAAGGCCGCGAACATGCGGACAGCGCGGTACTACGGCGCTGTCGCCGTGAGCTTGCGCGATGGTCGAGTGCTGGTAGCCGGCGGCTCCAACCAGAGCGGACAGACGGCGTTCGCCGAGGCGTTCGATGCGA
This sequence comes from Chloroflexota bacterium, assembly GCA_029865285.1. GTDB lineage: Bacteria > Chloroflexota > Limnocylindria > QHBO01 > QHBO01 > CF-167. The sequence continues at coordinate 16,538 of JAOUHE010000012.1, read as the reverse complement.
GCAGCGGGAAATGGTCGTCCGCGGGAGAATTGACCGAGGCGCGTGCCTGGCCCGCCGCCGCCATCGTGCTGCGGGATGGTCGTGTCCTGGTGGCCGGCGGCTTTCTCCTTTCCAGTGCGGAGCTCTTCGACCCCGATACGGGAGAGTGGACGCCCACCGGCAGCATGGCGCAGCCGCGCTCCGAAGCGTCCGCGGTCCTCCTTCCCGATGGCCGTGTTCTGGTGGCTGGCGGCGCGGAGGACGGCCCGGGTGGATCGGGAACCGCTACGGCGGAGATCTATGACCCCGCCACAGGACGGTGGACGCCGGCCGGGAGCATGGGTGCGTTGCGCACGGGAGCCGCTGCGGTGCTCCTCCGTGATGGGCGCGTGCTGGTCATCGGCGGCCGAGGCTCGATCGGCGACATCAATGCCAGTCTGCGCATTGCTGAGCTTTACGACCCTGCCGGCGATGAATAGCGGACATCCACCGATGATTCCGTCGCCAACCACGACTCATCGTTTCGCCGCGATCCTGGCTGGGGCGGCCGTGATTCTCGCGGTCGGTGGATGCCGGGCTGCGTCACCCTCGGCAACGGCGTCGGCCGGAGCATCTGAGTCCTCGCGGCCGAGTGCGACCCCGCACGAATCGGTGCCAGCATCCGCGACTCCGGCCGAAACCGTGCCACCAGGGTGGAGCGCCACCGGGAACATGACCCAGGCCAGATCTGACCATACCGCCACGCTCCTTCCCAATGGCACAGTACTCGTGGCCGGCGGCAGCGGAAGCCCCGACACGCCGGCCTCCGCCGAACGGTACGACCCCGATGTCGGGACCTGGACTGCCACCGGGAAGATGATCGAGGCTCGCGCCTACGGTCACACGGCCACGCTGTTGCGCGATGGCACCGTCCTGGTCACGGGCGGTTGGGGCAGTAGCGACGGACCAACGGCCGCCGCCGAGCTGTACGACCCGGCCACCGGGGTGTGGAGCGCCACCGGGAACATGACGGTGGCCCGGACGCTTCACACTGCAACCCTGCTTCCCGATGGCAGCGTGCTGGTGGTGGGCGGAGGGAGCAGCAACAGGGGCGACTTACTCGCCTCAGCCGAGTTGTACGAGCCCGGCAGCGGGTCCTGGGCCGCCATCGGGAGCATGGCCGAAGTCCGCTTCGGTCACACCGCAACGTTCCTTCGGGACGGCAGCTTGCTGGTGGCGGGCGGCTTCAGCCGCGACGGCGCGCTGCCCTCGGCAGAACTGTACGACCCGGCCACAGGCGTTTGGATCGCCACCGGGAACATGAATGCGGGTCGCGCCAAGTACACGGCCACACTCCTGCTCGATGGCCGCGTGCTGGTGGTAGGTCTCGGCCCGCTGGCCTCCGCCGAACTGTACGAACCGGTCACCGGAGCGTGGACCGTCACCGGGAGCATGGACGCAGACCGCGGGATCCACACGGCTACGCTGCTGCGCGATGGCAAAGTGCTGGTGGCGGGCGGCGGCAGCCGTGGCGACCCGGTGCCGCTACCGACCTTCGCCGAGCTGTACGACCCCGATAGCGGGTCCTGGATCACGACGGGGAACATGGTCACACCGCGTGACGGTGGCACGGCCACGCTCCTCCCCGATGGCAGGGTACTGGTGGCGGGTGGCAGCGGTGGCATCGAGGACTACGCCCCGCTCAACTCCGCGGAACTGTACGAGCCGGGCAGTGGGTCGTGACATGACGCTCCGGACTTCCCATCGCGTCGCCACGACCCTGGCTGGCGCAGCGTTGCTGCTGGCCGTCAGCGGGTGCGCTGTCTCGTCGCCTTCGGCGACTGCGAGCAATGTCGCCTCCGCGTCGGTTGGCACAACGGCAACGCCAGAGGCATCGGCTTCGGCGTCTTCGACCCCCGACGGCTCCGAGACGGCCAACTGGACCGCCACCGGAGCCATGATCCAGGGCCGCTACTCCCATACGGCCACCCGCTTGCCCGATGGAAGGGTCCTGGTGGTCGGCGGCCTTACCTACAACGGGCACGTCCAGACGTCCGCCGAACTGTACGACCCCGAAAGCGGGTCCTGGGCCGCCGCCGGGGAGACGCTTGAAGTTCGCTTGCTTCACACGGCCACACTGCTGCGCGACGGCACGGTGCTGGTGACGGGTGGCCTCGTTGGCGACGGCGGCCCGGTGCTGGCCTCGGCCGAGCTCTACGACCCGGACACCGAGACCTGGACCCTTACCAGGGACATGACCGAGGCCCGCTATGGCCACACGGCCACGCTGTTGGACGACGGCAGCGTGTTGGTAGTGGGCGGCGACGGAAGCGGTTCCTCTGCCGAGCTCTACGACCCGGGCAGCGGGACCTGGACTGCCACGGGGGGCATGACCGGGACCCGCTACGGTTACACGGCCACGTTGCTGCTCGATGGCAGGGTGCTGGTGGCAGGCGGCTTCGGTAGCGGCATTGGCTGCACGGGTTGCGCGACGGCCTCGGCCGAACTCTACGACCCCATCATCGGGACCTGGACCGCCACCGGGAGCATGATCGAGCCTCGCGTGTACCACACCGGCACGCTACTGCCCGGTGGCAAGGTGATCGTGGCGGGCGGGCGCGGCGGCGACACGGTGGCCTCGGCCGAGCTGTACGACCCTGGCAGCGGGTCGTGGATCGCGACCGCAAGCATGGTCATCCCTCGCCAGCAACAGATGGCCACGCTGCTTCCCGACGGCAAGGTCCTCGTGGTTGGCGGCCATGGCTCCAAAAACGCCCCGACGGCTTCCGCCGAATTGTTTGATCCGGTCAGCGGGACCTGGTTCGTCACCGGGAATATGATCCAGGCCCGCTACAGCTACGCAGCCACCCTGTTGCTCGATGGCAGGGTCCTCGTGGCGGGGGGCGTTGCGCGGGTGGGTGCTAACGACATGGAGGTGGCGTCCGCCGAGCTCTACAACCCGGGCAGCGGGTCTTGATGTGACGCTCCGGGCCACCCATCGCCTTGCGACTACCTTCGCCATGGCAGCGCTGCTCCTGGCGGTCAGCGGATGCGCCGGCGTGTCGCCGTCGGCGACAGGGGCGACCCCCACGGGCGAGGCATCTGAGTCATCTGGGCCCAGTGCCACGCTGCAGGCATCGCCGTCGGCGACTTCGACCCCCGACCAGGTACCGGCGCCGGGGACCTGGACTGCCACGGAGACGCTGGTCCAGCCACGCCAACAGCACACGGCCACACTGCTCCTCGATGGCAGGGTACTCCTGGCGGGCGGCGATCCTGCGGACGGCACCGGTCCACTGGTTTTGGCGGAGCTCTATGACCTGCGCACGGGATCATGGACGGCAACGGGAAGCGCGAGCGAAGTCCGATACGGTCACACCGCGACCCTGTTGCCCAGCGGCAAGGTGTTGGTAGTGGGTGGCTACGGCGATATCGGACCGCTGGCCTCCGCTGAGCTGTACGACCCCAGTAGTGGGTCCTGGACCGCTACCGGGAGCATGATCGAGGGCCGTGCCTATCAGACTGCCACGCTGCTAGGCGATGGCAGCGTGCTGGTAGCAGGCGGCAGCTTTGCCATCGGCGGTGGCCTATTGGCGTCCGCCGAGCTGTACAACCCCGACAGCGGGACCTGGACTGCTACCGGAAACATGGGCGGGGTGCGCGCCGGTCACACCGCCACGCTGCTGCGCGACGGCAACGTGCTAGTGGCTGGCGGCTTCGACAGTAGCGGTGATGGATCGCCTGTCGGACCGGACCCATTGGCCTCCGCCGAAGTGTACGACCCCAGTAGCAGGTCGTGGACCGCCACCGGCAACATGCACGAGGGCCGCGGCGGTCACACGACCACGCTGCTGCGCGACGGCACGGTGCTGGTGGCGGGCGGCTTCGGGCTGGCCTCAGCCGAGTTGTACGACCCCAGCAGCGGGTCATGGGCCGGCACCGCGAGTATGGCCGGGGCCCGCATCAACTACGCGGCGGCGCTGCTGCCCGATGGCAGGGTGCTGGTCGCGGGCGGCTACGGCAGCAAAGGCGCGCTGACCTCCGCCGATCTGTACGACCCCAGCAGCGGCTTCTGGACCACTGCCGGGAACATGGCCGAGGCCCGCGGCGGCGGTCACACGGCCACGCTGCTGCGTGATGGGAATGTGCTGGTGGCGGGCGGCTCCGGCGGCGGCCGCGCTCTGGCCGCCGCCGAGCTGTACGAACCTGGCAACGGATCCTGACGCGGACCTCTGCCTCAGGCGGCGCCGCAAAGTGCGGACACAGCGCTCACGCAGGCGTCGCGCTCGGCCGGGAGCAGTTCGACCGGTTTTCCCGCCTCGGCGCTGATCAGCCACTCGGACCCCGCCGCGGGCCGCACGGCGATCCGCGCGGCGGGCGCACGTTCGCGCAGGAAGGTAACGATCGGGCCGAGGCCGGCGTCGCCGTACTCCTCCCGGATGGCCCCAATGTCGACCACCACGAGATCGGGCTGTCGCAGGACCGTTGCCTGGTGCAGGCGCGCGGCGTCGTTGTAGAAGAAGGCCAGGGCGCCACTCAGCGTGCCGTCCAGGTCAGCCGCCAGCTCCCGGTCGCGGGTCAGGCAGTAGACGAGCAGCTCCGACGGTTGGACATCCACGAGCAGGAGCGTAGCACCGGCTCGTGGGAGATCGGACGGTACAATGGCTCGCCCATGAGCAGCACACCCGTTCGCCGCGCCGACGCTCGCCTCGCACAGGGTCCTCCCGCGCTCGGGAACCTGCTCGGACGCGTCTGGGCGGTCGACCAGGTTGGGGTCGAGGAGCGCGCCGCCTCGCTCGCCAAGCGAAGCATCAAGCGCGAGTCGAAGCTGTGGGCGCTGGACCTGGCGATCCGCATGATCGACCTCACCACGCTGGAAGGGAAAGACACGCCGGGCAAGATCCGTGCGCTGGCGGGCAAGGCGCGTCGCCCGGATCCCACCGACCCCTCCATCCCCAGCGTTGCCGCGCTGTGCGTCTACCCGAACCGGATCGCCACCGCGAAGGCAGCCCTGGCCGGGTCGGGGGTGAAGATCGCGGCGGTGGCCACCTACTTCCCGTCGGGACAGGCTCCGTTATCGGTCAAGTTGGCGGACGTTCGTGAGGCGGTCGCCCTGGGGGCCGATGAGATCGACATGGTTATCGATCGCGGGGCCTACCTCTCCGGCGATTACGCGAAGGTCTTCGAGGAGATCGTGGCGGTCAAGGAGGCATGCGGCGAGGCGCACCTCAAGGTGATCCTGGAGACCGGTGAGCTCGAGACCTACGACAACGTGCGTCGGGCATCGGTCCTGGCCATGGCGGCGGGTGCCGATTTCATCAAGACCAGCACCGGAAAGGTGCAGCCGGCGGCGACGCTGCCGGTCACCCTGGTCATGCTCGAGGCGATCCGCGACTTCTACGCGCAGACCGGACGAGCGGTGGGGATGAAGCCGGCCGGCGGGATCCGCACCGCCAAGCAGGCGATCGCCTACCTGACGGTCCTGTACGAGACACTTGGCCCTGATTGGATGACCCCTGACCGATTCCGATTCGGCGCCTCGACCCTGCTCAACGACATCCTCATGCAGATCCGCAAGGAGCGCACTGGCCGCTACTCGGGCGGCGACTACTTCACGCTTGACTAGCCCGATGGTCGAGGTCGCGCCGGGCACCATCGTCGTGTACTCCGACCTCGGCTGTCCGTGGGCGCACGTCGCCGTGTGGCGCCTGCACGACGCCCGGCGTCGCCTCGGCCTGGAAGAGCGGGTCGCGTTCGACCACCGGATCTTTCCGCTCGAGCTCTTCAACTCGCAGCCGACGCCGCGCGACGAGCTGGAGGTCGAGCTCGATGCCTGCGCTGCCCTGGCGCCACGTGCCGGATGGCAGCCGTGGAGCGCACCGGCCTGGACCTGGCCGGCCACCCTGCTGCCACCGATGGAGGCGGTGCAGGCCGCCAAGGAACAGGGACTCGCGGCGTCCGAGCAGCTCGATCGCGGCCTTCGCCGCGCCTTCTGGGGCGAGAGCCGCTGCATCAGCCTGCGCCACGTGATCCTGGAGGTCGCCGCGGAGTGCGACGGCGTCGATCTCGAGGCGCTGGCCGAGGCGTTCGACGCCGGTCGGGCTCGGCACCTGGTGTTCGAGCAGTACGAGGTCGCCCGCAGCGACGCGGTCGACGGCTCGCCGCACCTCTTCCTGGCCGATGGCACGAACGTCCAGAACCCCGGCATCGAGGCAACCTGGGAAGAGGGGAGCGACGGCTTCTGGCGCCCGACGATCGTGCGCGACGACCCGTCCGCCTACGACGACCTGCTGCGGGCAGCGGCTGCGGCCGGCTGACGGCTCACGTTCCCATGCCCCGCGGCGTTTCACCACATGTGGATCTGCCGCCGTTCCAGTCGCTGATCGACGACCACGCCTCGGAGCTGCATCGGTTTCTCGTGGCCTCGGTGGGGCCGACCGATGCGGAAGACTGCCTGCAGGAGACATTCATCTCGGCACTGCGTGCCTACCCGCGACTCCGCCATGGCGATCACCTGCGGGCCTGGCTGTACACGATCGCCCAGCGCAAGGCGACGGATCTGATCCGGCGCCGTGCCCGACACCGCGCTGGCAACCTCGACGACGCGGATCCTGCGCAGTTGGCGTCAGCAGCGCCCGGCGTTCTGGACGACGGCCTCTGGCGATCGGTGCGGACGCTGCCGCCCAAGCAGCGCGCGGCAGTGGTGCATCGGTTTGTCTTTGATCTGGCCTACGCGCAGATCGCCGAGCGGATGGGCGTCAGCGAGGAGGCGGCGCGACAGAATGTCAGCGCGGGCCTTCGACGGCTGCGCATGGAGGTGACCTCGTGACCGATATCGAACGCGACCTGCGCACGATCGCGCCGGCGTACCCCGATGCCCCCGGATTCGCAGAGGCGCTGGCGCGCCGCGCTGCCGATGCCGGGTTGCTGGACGTCGCCTATGCCACCGCCGATTCGCCGATGGGCGAGCTGACCGTCTTCGTCACGCCGCGCGGCCTCGTTCGCCTCGCTTACCCCGGCGAGCCGCAGGGGGAGTTGATGGCCGAGCTGGCTGCCCGGGTGTCGCCGCGCATCCTGCGGGCGCCAGGTCCCACCGACGAGGTGCGCCGCGAGCTCGACGACTACTTCTCGGGGCGCCGCCGCGCCTTCGAGGTCCCACTCGACTGGTCGTTGGTCCGCGGCTTCGCGCGGGGAGTCCTGCGGGCCACGGCGGAGGTCCCGTTTGGAGCCGTCACCACGTACGGGTGGGTTGCCGCCGAGGCCGGATCGCCCCGCGGAGCGCGAGCAGCAGGCAATGCCCTCGGCTCGAATCCGATTCCGATCGTGCTTCCCTGCCATCGCGTGCTCCACGCCGACGGGGGGCTGGGCGGCTACACCGGCGGACTCGACCGCAAGCGCTTCCTGCTCACCCTCGAGGGTTCGCTGGCGAGTGGCTGATAAGTCCCTTGTAACCCACCGGTAACCCGTCGCCCGAGATACTGGCGCAGTGGAGCCGATGCGACTGGGGGCCGTCTTCCGGGCCGTGCGCGTGCATCGCGGATCGAGGCAGCGTGACGTCGCAGAGCGGGCCGGGACGTCGCCGTCCACGATCTCGCGGATTGAGCGAGGCCACGTAGGAGCCCTCGCGCTTGACGCCCTGCTGGCCGTCGCCACCGCGCTCGAGATCAGGATCGATTTCGTACCGCGCTGGCGTGGCGGCGACCTCGATCGGATGCTGGGAGCCGGCCACGGCCAGATGCACGAGCAGATGGCGCGACTGTTTCGTCTCCACGCTCCCTGGATCGCCGTCCCCGAGGTCTCGTTCTCGGTATATGGCGAGCGGGGAGGGGTCGACATCCTGGCGTTCCATCCGGGGCGCCGGAGCCTACTCGTGATTTGAACTGAAGACCCAACTCGTGGACGTCCAGGAGCTGCTCTCCACGGTGGATCGCTACCGTCGCCTGGCACCCAGCCTGGCGGCTGATCGAGGTTGGGCTGTGAGCGACGTCTCCACGTGGGTGGTGATGCGCGATACGACGACGAATCGGCGCCGTGTGGCCGCTCACGCGACCGTCCTGCGCGCCGCGCTGCCGGACGACGGCCAAACGCTGCGCCGCTGGCTCCGCGATCCTGCCGGGAGGCTCGCCGCGCTCTCGTTCCTGCCATATGCGCATCCGGGGGCAGCTAGAACGACTTCCACCGGACACCACCGGGTCCGCCGGCCCAATCCACGCTCAAGCCAACCGCCCGAACCGGGTCAGATCGCAGCCATCGGGCCCATCCAGCCGCCCAACGGTCCACCGGTGGCAATCTGACAGCAGATCCGGCCTCCAGGACCGATAGCGGCCACCGGGTGCAAACATGGCGCAGAAGGGCGGCGGGCGCCGGGAGGCCCGTCTAGGTGAACGCGAGGCCGCTCACCCATCTGAACATCTTTTCCGCCGCCAGGAACACGATCAGGCCGGCGGCCGCGACCGGCAGCAGGATCGCGAAGGCGCTGAGCCAGCGGCGGCGCTCCACGAGGACGAGCAGCAGCACGACCGCCGCCACCGTGTCGGCGACCGCCACCTGCATGTAGGTGCGGTCCCACTCGATGCCGGTCCAAACCTCCAGCAGGATGAGGCGGTACGCCGCCTCGGCCAGGAGTGCACCCGCGACCAGAACGACCGCACCCACCCGCCACCGACCGGGGTCGTCTGCCCTCATGCCACCTGCCAGGCCGAAGAGCGCTCCGCTGCCAGCGGCCACCAGGGACCACGCGGCCAGGAACGGGAGCAGGTACGCGTAGCCGCCGGCGACGAAGCCACCGTAGTACGTGACGACGCCGGTCACGAGCGCCGCTGCTCCGGCAATCGCTCCGCCCATTGCGCTTCTCTGCAGCGCGCCGGCGACGAACGCGATGACGATCCACGGCGCGGCGGCGTTGGCGAGGCCGTTCACCACCATGACGTGGATGCGGTCGCCGAGCGAGCTGAACGCGCCGAGCAGCACGCCGAGCAGTACGGCCGCCCCCGCGCCCACGAGGGCACGCTGCCGGGAGATACGGCGGGCGTCGATCATGGGCTGGAAGTCTAGTGTGACGGGCTGCTCGGCGGTCCCGCCCCGCTGGCCGAAGGGCTGAACGCTCGGCCGCCATGTGTCTTGGTGCGATAATCGGCCGCGTGACGGTCACCAGGAAGCCCAAGAAGCCCGAGACCCTCCCCGCACCCGCTTCGTGGGGAATGACCGCCCGCGGCATCCCGTGGGAGTACGCCGCGGCGCCCGAGTCGACCGATCACGTCGCCATCCGCCCGGAGTACGGCCTGTTCATCGGCAACGAGTTCCGGCCATCCCGACCACGCGACACGTTCGACGTCATGAACCCGGCCACCGAGGAACACCTGGCCCGCGTTGCCCGCGCCTCCAAGGCCGATGTCAACCGCGCGGTGGTGGCTGCCCGGGCCGCTCACGACAACGTCTGGTCGCGACTCCCCGGCAGCGAGCGGGCGAAGTACCTGTACCGGATCGCCCGGATCATGCAGGAACGCTCCCGCGAGTTCGCCGTGGTCGAGACGATGAACTCGGGCAAGCCGATCAAGGAGAGCCGCGACGTCGACGTGCCGCTGGCCGCGGCGCACTTCTTCTACTACGCCGGCTGGGCCGACAAGCTCGACTACGCCTTCCCCGGGCGCACGCCCCGGTCGCTGGGCGTGGCGGCGCAGATCATCCCGTGGAACTTCCCGCTCCTGATGCTGGCCTGGAAGATCGCCCCGGCCCTGGCCGCAGGCAACACCGTCGTCCTCAAGCCCGCCTCCACGACTCCGCTGACCGCGTACCTGTTCGCCGACGTGGTGCGCCAGGCCGATCTCCCCCCGGGCGTGGTCAATATCATCACCGGCCCCGGCGAGATCGGCATGGAGCTGGTTCGTCACCCCGACGTGAACAAGGTCGCGTTCACCGGGTCCACCGCGGTCGGCAAGATGCTGGCCCGCGCCGTTGCCGGCTCCCGGAAGAAGGTCACGCTGGAGCTTGGCGGAAAGGCCGCCAACATCGTCTTTGACGACGCGCCGCTCGACCAGGCGATCGAGGGGATCATCAACGGGATCTACTTCAACCAGGGCGAGGTGTGCTGCGCCGGCTCGCGCCTCTTCGTCCAGGAGTCGATCTACGAGCCGCTGCTCGACAAGCTCAAGGCTCGCCTCTCCACGCTGCGCGTCGGCGATCCGCTCGACAAGAACACCGATGTGGGCGCCATCAACTCGGCCGGACAGCTGGCCAAGATCGCGGAACTGGTGCAGTCGGGGATCGACGAAGGGGCCGAGATCTTCCAGCCCGACTGCGTCCTGCCCGACCGCGGCTTCTTCTTCCGGCCCACGCTTTTCACCGGCGTGAGCCAGAGCCACCGCATCGCGCAGGAGGAGATCTTCGGGCCGGTGCTATCGGTCCTGACCTTCCGCACACCGGAGGAGGCGATCGAGAAGGCCAACAACACGCCCTACGGCCTCTCGGCCGGCGTCTGGACCGAGAAGGGGAGCCGCATCTTCAAGATGGTGGCCGCCATGAAGGCCGGCGTGGTGTGGGCCAACACCTTCAACCGCTTCGACCCCACCTCGCCGTTCGGCGGCTACAAGGAGTCCGGCTACGGCCGCGAGGGCGGCATCCACGGGCTTGGCGCCTATCTCGACCTGTCGGCCGACGGAGCCAACGGCCGATGAGCCCACGTCAGCGTGCCCTGGCCACCTCCAACGGGCAGCCGCTGGCTGCTGATCGGCTGGGCGTGCGCAAGACCTACAAGCTGTACATCGGCGGCGCGTTCCCGCGGACCGAGTCGGGACGCTCGTACGAGATCACCGGAGCGCGGGGCGGAGCACTGGCGAACGCCTGCCGCGGGACGCGCAAGGACATCCGCGATGCGGTGCGCGCCGCTCGCAAGGCGCTGCCCGACTGGGCGTCGAAGACGGCGTATAACCGCAGCCAGATCCTGTACCGCATCGCCGAGCTGATGGAGGGGCGGCGCGACCAATTCATCGGTGAAGTGATGGCAGCGGAGGGGGTCGGCCGACAGCGGGCCACGCGCCTGGTGAACGCCGCGATCGACCGATGGGTCTGGTACGCCGGCTGGGCCGACAAGTACAGCCAGCTGATGGGCACCGTGAACCCGGTAGCCGGCAGCTACTTCAACTTCAGCGTCCCGGAACCGACCGGCGTGGTCGGGGTCATCGCACCCGAGGGCTCGAGCCTGCTCGGGCTGGTCAGCCGACTCGCGCCGGTTGTCGTGTCCGGCAATTGCGCGGTGGTGCTGGCGTCGGAGTCGCGTCCGCTGCCGGCCGTCACGCTCACCGAGGTGCTCGCCACGTCGGACGTGCCGGGCGGCGTGGTCAACCTGATCACCGGCCTGCGCCGCGAACTGGTGACCCATCTGGCCGGACACATGGACGTCAATGCGCTCGACGCCTATGGGCTCGACCCCGCTGTGGCGACCGCGGTCGAGGAGACGGCCGCCGAGAACGTCAAGCGCCTGGTTCGCCCACCGGCGGGTGGGGCCGATTCCGTCGACTGGCTCAGCTCGGAGGCGCAGTCGCCGTACCTGATCGGCGAGTTCACCGAGACGAAGACCGTCTGGCACCCGATCGGCTCCTGACGCATCGGTCTCGCTGCTAGAACCATCCCAGCCAATCGGCCAGCGATGATCCGAGGAGAACCACCGAGAGCAGGGTGACCAGCCCGGTCAGACCCCACGCCACGACGTTGAGCCAGGTGGCGTTGGTATGCGTGCCCATGATCCGCGGGTTGTTCACCAGCCGGAGCATGAAGACCAGGATGATCGGGAGCAGGATCCCGTTGAGGTACTGGCTGACCAGGATGACGCCGATCAGTGGCAACCCGGGGATCAGGACCACGGCGGCTCCGATCACGATCAGTGCCGTGTACAGGCCCATGAAGACCGGCGCCTCGCTGAACTTGCGGCTGACGCCCGACTCCCAACCGAACGATTCGCAGATGGTGTAGCTGGTGGTGAGCGGGATCACCGTTGCGGCCAGGACTGACGCGCCGAAGAGGCCGGCCGCGAAGAGCAACTCCGAGAACTCACCGGCGACGGGGGCGAGCGCGTGCGCTGCGTCCGCCGCGGTTTCGATCACGATTCCCGAGCCGTGCAGGGTGACCGCCGTCAGGACCACGATGAAGACGGCCAGGGAATTGGTCCACACCGCGCCCAGGACGGCGTCGGCCCGCTCGAAACCGAGCTCCTCGGGCCCCAGCCCCTTGTCGGCGACCGACGACTGCAAGTAGAAGAACATGTAAGGGGTGACGGTCGTCCCGATGGCGGCAACCATCAGCAGCAGGACGCTGGGCTCGAAGGTGAGGGTCGGGGAGATCATGGCACGACCGACTTCTCCCCAGTCCGGGCCTGCCACGAAGGCGCCGACCACGTAGGCGCCCAGCACCACCGCCACCGATAGGAAGACGCGCTCGACCACCCGATACGAAGCGAAGACCACCAGGGCCCAGATGCCGGCAGCCACCAGCGGCACGCTGGCAAATCGGGGGATCTGGAAGATCTCCAGGGCGGCCGCAATGCCGGCAAAGTTCGCGATGCTGATCGCTCCGTTGGCGATCAGCAGGACCACCATGGCGAAGAAGGTCCAGCGAACTCCGAAGTCGTCGCGAATGAGGTCTCCGAGTCCCTGCCCGGAGACGGCTCCCATGCGTGCCGCCATCTCCAGCACGATCAACAGCATCACCGTCGTGATCGGCATGATCCAGAGGAGGGAGAAGCCGGTCTCCGCTCCCAGGACGCTGTACGTGGCGATGCCACCTGCATCGGTCCCGGCCAACCCGGCGATCAGGCCCGGACCGAGGACGCCCAGGAAGGCCATGACCCCGGTCCGGTGGATGCGGAAGTTGGGCAGGCGCTGCCGGATGGAGCGGCGCGCACCGCGGAGTGCGCGCGGCATGCGGAGACGGGCGCTCACCGGACCGTCACCGTTCGTCGACCGGCTCGAAGACCTCCGGCAGCCGCTTGCGCCAGCCCTCGCCGAGCGCCCGCTCCAGGGCGTCGTCGACGGTCACGATGCCGCGCATCCGGCCCTCCTCGTCAACGACCGGCAGAGCCAGCAGGTTGTACCGGGCGATCGCAGCGCCGACCTGCTCCGCGTCGAGGTCAAGCTGGACGCTGATCGGTTCCGGCCGCATGAAGTCGCGCACGGGGGTCTCCGGCGGGGCGACGATCAGCCCGCGCAGCGTGATCGTGCCGACGAGCGTCCCATCGGCGTCGGCCACGTAGAGGTAGTAGACGTGGTCGGCATCGGGGTGGAGCTCCCGGAGCTGATCGATCACCTCCTGCGCTGTCTCCTCGAGGCGCACCGTGATGTAGTCGGTCGTCATCAGTCCGCCGGCCGTCTCCTCGCCATACGCGAGGAGTTGGCGGACGTCGGACGCCTCTGCGGGCTGCATCAGACCCAGCAGCTCCTCCTGGCGCTCGTCGGACAGGTCCGCCATCAGGTCGGCCGCCTCGTCGGGACCCATCTCCTCGAGGATGTCGGCAGCGCGTTCGGGAGTCAGTGCCTCGAGCAGGTCCACCTGGTCGTCGGCGTCCAGCTCCTCGAAGACGTCGGCCGCGCGCTCGTCGTCGAGGGCGGCCAGGATCCCGGCCCGGTCACGCGGGGCGAGTTGCTCGACGATGTGCGCCACATCGGCCGGGTGCAGCGTTGCCAACGCTTGGTGCGGAACGCGCAGCTTCAGGCTCGACACGCTCGACTCGACGGGGTCCACGTCCTCCCACTGGATGTAGTTCTCCGCCTCGATCCCCAGCGCTTTTGCCAGCCGTTCGCCGGGCCCCGACAGGCCAAGACGGCGGAGGATCCCCGCCAGCCCGACATCGACCGCCACCAGGCGCAGCCTGCCGTCGACCGGCGCGAGCTGAATATCGTTGACGCGCACGATCTTGCGGTCCTCGACGTCCACGATCTGCTTGTCGAGCAGGTTGAGCCAGAGACGGATCTCATCGGTTCGTTGACGGAAGCTGGTGATATCGATGCTCGAGGTGTGCAGCCGGGCTCCGGTGGCGTCGATCTGCTCGACGTCGCTCCACGGTACGAAGATGTCGCGACCGCCGGCGACGCGCAGCACCACGCCGGTGACCGGCGGGTACTCCTCGCCGAGGGCCACGATCAGATCGCGGACCTTTCCAAAGGCGCCGCCGTCGCGGTCGCGGACCGGCCGGCCGACGAGCTGGCTCAGGAAGAGCATGAACAACCACCTCGCTTCTCGCGTCGGCTCAGTGACGTCGCGCGCAGGTGGTCGTGAGAGTGGCGGGTTGTGAGGCGGGGGCCCGACGCTAGGCGGTGACCCTCGCACCCGTCATCGGCCTGGAGCGCGCACAGATTTGACTACCGGAAGAGTCGTCCACCGTGGATCGGATGCGCCTCGGTGCTGGCTTGGCCAGCTCGGTCGCCGCATGGCGTCGAGCCGGGCTGATTCTAGACCGATACGGCCCTCGCCGGAACCCCGTCAATGGTCGGGGAGAGCAGGTTCCGCGACCGACGGCTCAACGTCCTCGAGCACGGCGCGGGCTCGGGCGCGGTGGCGTGCCACCTTGGCCTGGTTGCCGCAGGTGCGCATGTCGCACCAACGCCGTCGCCCGGTCGGCGAGCGATCGACGAACACGAGGCGGCACGCGTCGTTGTCGCAGATACGGAGCCGGTCCGGTACGTCGTCGGCAAGGAACTGCGCAAGCGAACTGGCGATCGTGGCGCGCGCCTGGTCCAGGCGGTCACCGACTTGCGCGAACGCGTACCGCGCACCGTCCGGATCGGTCTCGAGCTGGTGGTAGTGCAGGCCGTGCCGCAGGATATGGTTCAGGCGGCGTAGTTGGATCCTGGTCGGGCGTCCGCGCGCCGCCACCTCGGTAGAGATGGCGCGCAACACGTCCCGAAGGTGCCGGAACCGCTCGAGCCGTCGAGCCGCCTCAGCCGGATCACGGCGGAGCGACGACGCTTCAGCAGACTGGGCGCGGTTGCTGATCAGACGCCGCGCACGCAGCCAGGCGAGCAGGGCGTCGGTGTCGGGGACCTGGTCTTCCACGATCCCGCGGGTGTAGGCCAGGGTATTGGCGAACGCTACGAACAGTTCGTCACCCTGGGCGGGCTCGTGGGGACCGGCGAGATCGGGGGCTCGTTCGGACATCGTGTAACCATTGTAGGCGCATTGACAAGTTACAGACAAGCGCCTAGTATCTTGCCTGTAACCAGTAGTCCCTAGTGCGGCAGTTACATTCCGCATTGGAGCAGGAGAAATGTTGGAGCTCGTGCTGATCGTCGCGATCATCGTCGTGTTCGACCTCGCCGCAGTGCGATGGGGAGTTGACAGCTCTTCGCGCCCCGGATTCGGCCGAGGCAACTGATCCGTTTCGTTTGAAATCACCAAGCAGCGAGCCCGTTGACGGGCTCGCGTCGAACCTGGAGGTCACCCCATGAGCCGAGGAGCCAGTTACCTCGGCCTGCTCGCCGCGTTGAAGCAGGAAGAGATCCTTCGTGAGGCACGCAGCCATGAGCGGGCAATCACGGTCATCGAGCACCGTCGGCGTCAATCGCTGGGAGCCAGCCTGCTCCGCGCACTCCGCGCCCGGCGGCCCTAGCGCCCATCGATCCACCAGCGAAGGCCCGATCCCGACGAGGGGTCGGGCCTCTTGCATGCCCGTAGAATGACCGGCATGCCGCGACCCATGGCCGTATCGCGCTCTCCCGAACCTGTCGTCACCAACGCGGAGCTGGCTCGCATCTTCAGCGAGATCGCCGACATGCTGGAGATCTCCGGCGAACTGGTCTACAAGTCGGTCGCCTATCGGCGCGTCGCGGATGCCGTCGAGCGCTGGCCCGATGACGTGGCAACCCTCTTCCGCCGCGGGACGCCGCCCAAGGTCCCCGGGGCCGGACCGGCTCTCAGTGCGAAGCTCGCGGAGCTGTCCGAGACGGGTCGGCTCGCCTATCACGATCGCCTGCGAAGCCAGGTGCCGGCTGGCCTGCTCGATGTTCTGCGCATCCCCGGAATCGGGCCCCGCACGGCTCGCCTGCTGCATACCGAGCTCGGCATCGACTCCCTCGACGCGCTGCGCGTGGCCGCCGAGACCGGCGCGTTGCGCGGGCTCAAGGGGCTCTCGGCACGCACCGAGGAGAGCATCCTGGCCGGCATGGCGCGACTCGCCGAGCGTGATCGGCGGCTCCTCCTCCACGATGCTGACCGCCGGGCGTCGGCACTGGTCGAGCAGCTTCGGGGTGTGCGCGGGGTCCGGCAGATCGAGCCCGCTGGCTCACTGCGGCGCCGTGTGGCCACCGTCGGCGACCTGGACCTGCTGGCGGCCACCGACGACCCGCGCGCGCTGATCGCCGCGTTCGGAGACCTGCCGGACGTGGCACGCGTGCTGAGTGCGGGGACGGACAAGTCGAGCGTCGTGCTCGAATCGGGCACGCAGGTCGACTTGATGGTCTGCGCGCCGGCGACGTGGGGGAGCCATCTCGTGCACTTCACGGGGAGTCGCGCGCATAACGTGGCGCTCCGCGGCATGGCCCTGGAGGGCGGGCTCTCGCTGTCGGAGAAGGGCTTCACCGTGGTAGACAGTGGCG
>JAOUHE010000125.1 GCA_029865285.1 Chloroflexota bacterium | reverse complement strand
CCTCCTACTTCGACTCGGACAATGGCCTTCTGCCTGATCCGGCGCCGTCCGCATCGGATGTCACTGATTCCCGTGTGGATGCGGTGTCAACGGCCGTCGCATTCGAGCCCGTGTCGGAGCCAGACTTCGCACCGGCGCCGGAACAGGAGCTCCCGGAGGTGCTGGATCGGGCATCGGACTTCACCCTCCACGAGGCAGAGCCTTTCCACATAGGGATCGGGGCTGCGCCATCGGATTCCGCACCCGTGTGGCGGCGCCCGCCCGAGGTGAGGGCGGAGACGGTGCACTCGACGGACGACCCACCCGTGGCGCGACCCGAAACAGGGTCGGAATCAATGCAGACGATGGTCGATGAGATGGAGGTCGCGTCGAGCGCCTGGCGCGAGCCCGTCGTTGGCGCGGCGCAGACCGATCCAGTGGAGGATGAAAGCCTCGCGCGCCTTGCCCGCCAGGAGGGGTGGGACGCCGCAGAGGTCGAGGCAATTCGCGCGCTGGTCGGCCAGGGAGCGCGGGCTGAGATCGTTCTGCCGGGTGCCGACGATCTGGACGAGGCAATCGCTGCGCTCAATGCCGGTCGCCCGGCCCCGTCGGCCGTCGAACCGAGCGTCGAGTCGCGGGCGAATGCGAGCCTCGGGGCGCCTGAGCCGACTCTTCGCCAGGCGGTCTTCACGCCGCGGCCGGCTGCGCAGCCGGCTCCGCGGCCGATGCCAGCGCGCCAGGCTTCGGGTGACCCCATCTGGCTCCGCGGTCGGCGCGGTCCCGCAGCGACCGCCTTCCGCAGATTGCGCCGCCTCTTCACTGAATGACGGTCCCGGCCGGCAGCGGCGGTGGGGACACCCGCTTGCCCAACCTTGGACCACGAGGCGAGGGTTGGGTGGCAGGCCAGTTCATCCTGCTGGGGTTGGTCGCAGTCGCGAGTGTCCCGTACCTGGGATCCATCGTGCCGCAGACGTTCGTCCGCTGGATGCTGCTCGTCGTCGGTGGCGCCGAGATGCTCATCGGCGCCTGGGGCATCTCGCGGGCCTTTGGTGACCTCGGTCGCAGTCTGACGCCGTTGCCGCGACCGCATGCCGAGGCGGAGATGGTGGAACGCGGCATCTACCGGCGTATCCGTCATCCGATCTACGCCGGACTGATCCTGGCCGCGATCGGCTGGGCCACGCTCACCGCCAGCCCTCCGGCGTTCGTGGTGGCACTCGCGCTCGGCCTCTTCATGGACGCCAAGGCGCGCCGTGAAGAGGCGTGGCTCACTGACAGGTATCCCGAATACGCCGACTACCGGACGCGGACGAAGCGTTTCCTGCCCGGGGTCTACTGAAGGATCACCGACGGCCCGGCGCAGTGCTGACGGTGGGATTGACACGCGCCGCGCAGCGTGGATAATCCTTCGCGTGCCACGAACTATTCGCGACCCGCAAACCGTCGCCACCGAGCTGATGACCGAGTTGGGCCCACTCATGACCGGTGAGCGCGCAGCCTTTGCGCAGCGCTGTCACGAGCGATCGATCTCGATGTCGCACCTCCACTTGATGACAATCCTCGAGGCATCTGGTCCCCTTCCGATGGGCCGCGTCGCCGAGATGCTCGGATCCGGTCTGCCGACTGCGACCGGCCTCGTGACCCGCATGCAGGAGCGCGGACTGGTCGAGCGGACGCACGACACCGATGACCGCCGCGTGGTGCTCGTGGGTCTCACGCCGGTGGGGGAGGCTGACCTCCGCCAGATCCAGATCGAACGAGCGAGGCGCATGGCGCTCGCCCTCGACCACCTGTCAGACGTGGAGCGAACCGAGCTGCTCTCGTCGATCCGAGCGCTGCGGGTCGCCTTTGCGCGCGTCAACCAAGAGCATGGAGCGTACTGACTTGACCGAAGCCCCTTTGAGGCGCATCGCCAACGGCGCAGCCGTCGACGCTCCCGTACAGATCGACTCGCGGGCCCGGGCCGAGATCTTGATCGCGGTCCTGCTGGCCGTCTTCCTGTCTGCACTGGACCAGACGATCGTCGGTACCGCCCTGCCGCGCATCGTCAACGATCTGAACGGCAACGAGTTCTACACCTGGGTGGTCACGATCTACCTGCTCACCGCCACGGTCTCCGGGCCGATCTACGGCAAGTTGTCCGACCTGTTCGGGCGACGGCCGATGGTGATGTTCGGAGTCAGCCTCTTCCTGATCGGCTCGGCCCTGTCCGGGATCTCGCAGGAGATGTGGCAGCTGGTCGCCGCTCGCGGCCTGCAGGGCCTCGGCGCGGGCGCGATCTTTCCGATCGCGCTGGCGGTCATCGGCGACCTGTTCACTCCGGCCGAGCGAGGCAAGTACCAGGGTCTGTTCGGTGCCGTGTTCGGCATCAGCGCCCTGATCGGGCCCGCCCTGGGGGGCTTTCTCACCGACAACTTCTCGTGGCACTGGGTCTTCTTCGTCAACCTGCCGGTCGGCGCGGTGGCGCTGCTCATCATCTGGCGCCTGTTGCCGCCGATCAAGCACCCGGAGCGAGCGCGCAGCATCGACTACCTGGGCAGCGTCGTCTTCGCCGCTGCACTCGTGCCGATCCTGATCGGCCTCACCAACAAGCGAACGCTCGAGTGGAACGATCCGTTGGTCGGCGGGCTGATCCTCGTTGGCCTGGCATTCTCCGCGCTCTTCGTCTGGGTCGAGTCGCGGGCGTCCGAGCCGATCCTGCCGCTCAGCCTCTTCCGCAATCGCTCGATCAGCGTCTCGCTGATCGCGGTCTTCCTTGCCAGCTTCGGCTTCTTCGGAGCGATCATCTTCATCCCCCTCTGGTTCCAGACGGTCCTTGGGTCCAGCGCGACTGAATCTGGCTACCAGATCCTTCCCCTCCTGGCCGGGCTGATCGTCAGCTCAGTCGTCTCCGGACAGGTGATCAGCCGCACCGGACGCTATCGGTGGCTGATCGTGGTTTCCATGGCACTCGTGGCAGTGGGCATCGCGCTGATGACCCAGTTGCGAGGCGACACCAGCCTCGGCGAAATGCTGCCCTGGATGGTGGTGGCGGGAATGGGCATCGGACCGAGCCTGGCGGCCTTCACCATCGTGGTCCAGAACGCTGCTCCCTTTGCGCAGCTGGGTGCGGCGACCGGCGCGCTGACCTTCTTCCGCCAGGTCGGTGGGACGGTAGGGCTGGCGCTTGGCGGCACGCTCTTTGGCTCCGCACTGATACGCGAGTTGCCGACCCAGATGACCGCTGCGGGGGTCCCGCCGGAGATCGCCAGCTTCGCGCCCTCGGGGGCCGGCAGCGACTTCAGTTCGATCGGCGACCTGGGCGCACAGATCCTGGCCGCCGTGCCGGAGCAGGCCCGGGCGGCAGTCGAGCCGTTCGTCCCGAACATCGTGAACGGCTTCAACAACGCATTCAGCCTCGCGATCGGCAGTGCGCTGTGGATCGGCGTGGTGGCAGCGATCGGGGCAACCGCTGCGACCCTCTTCTTCCTGCCCGAGCTGCCGCTGCGCACGCATCACGGACCGGCGCGCGCGGAGTCGGCCGAAGCCGAGGGCTCCGAGCCTGCCCCGATGGTCGCCTTCGACTGAGGACGCCCGATGCTGAGGTACGGCCCGACCACCGCGCTCATCGTCGTTGACCTGCAGAACGACTTCGCCGATCCTGCGGGCAGCCTGTCCGTGCGCGGCGGCGAGGAGGTTGTCGGACGCGTCAACGACCAGGTGCAGCGGGCCGTGGCCGCCGGCGCCCCGGTGTTCTACACGCAGGACTGGCACCCCGCATCGACCCCGCACTTCGCCAAGGATGGCGGTATCTGGCCCGTCCATTGCGTGGCCGATACCTGGGGTGCGGACTTCCATCCGAACCTGATCGTCGCGGGCGAGTCCGTCCGCAAGGGGCGTGATGGCGAGGACGGGTACTCCGGGTTCACGGTGCGTGATCCCACAACCGGCGACGAGCGACCCACGGGGCTCGAGGCGTCGCTGCGGCAGTTGCGCGTGACGGAGGTCGTTGTGTGCGGCCTGGCGACCGACTACTGCGTGCGCGCCACCGCGCTCGATGCCGCGCGCCTGGGCTTCCGAGCGACGCTTCTGACCGATGCCGTGGCCGCCGTCGACCTGGCGTCCGGGGACGGTGAGCGCGCGCTCACCGAGATGTCGGCGGCGGGGATCACCCTTGAGCCGGGGGCACCTGGCGACGCGTGGGGTGTGCCAGGCTAGCGAGACCCCGCTACCAGCGGCGTGCCGCCATGACCAGCGCAACCCCGCCGACGACCGCGACGGAGCCGAGCACGATCCAGGCCCGATCACCGGTCATGAAGCTGCCCGGGGCGAAGGGCAGATTCAGCCCCTGGGCGATCCAGACCGCCCCGCCCAGGGCGATGATGACGCCAAGCACGGTTCCGATGGTGCGCATTCGTTCCGCAGCATAGCGCGGCCGAACCGGTCCCTCCCTCTTGCGCTCCGCATGCGTACGCGTATACTCGCGCCAGTCGGGCCGTAAGAGAAGCGGCGCCAGCAGCCTTCCCTCCCCCTCCCACCACGTCCATTCGTCGGCTCACGGGGTAGCGGCAAGACCCGTGGCCGGCGTCACTCTCAGACGTGGATGCCCGACATGGCAACTCTATGTGGGAGGGTCCCTCGTGGCCTACACCGACCAGGTTCTGACCTGCGCCGACTGCGGAATCGACTTCGTCTTCTCCGCATCCGAGCAGGAATTCTTCGCGCAGAAGGGATTCACCTCTGCGCCCAAGCGCTGTTCGTCCTGTCGGGCGCAGCGACGCGCCACCGGCGGTGGCGGCGGCTCGAGCTACGCTGGCGCTGGCAACGGTGGCGGCAGCTACGGCGGGGGCGGCTACAGCCGTGGCCCGCGCGAGATGTTCGACGCGACATGCGCACGTTGCAGCAAGGAGACGCAGGTCCCCTTCCGTCCGACCGGCGCGCGTCCGGTCTACTGCAGCGACTGCTTCCGGCTGATGCGCGAATAGTCCCGCAGCGGTTCAGTATCGAGAGGCGGCGCCCGCGAGGGTGCCGCCTCTCACGTTTCCTGCCGTGCCGACCGGTCCCTATGATGGTTGCG
>JAOUHE010000124.1 GCA_029865285.1 Chloroflexota bacterium | reverse complement strand
AACGCGACCATCCCGTAGCGGCTCACCCGCCCGTAGGTCGGTTTCATGCCGACCACCCCGGAGAGGGCTGCCGGCTGGCGGATCGAGCCGCCGGTATCGGTCCCGGTGGCGAAGAAGGCCTGGCCCGCCGCGACCGCCGCGGACGAACCGCCACTGCTCCCGCCCGGCACGGTCGAGCGGTCCCACGGGTTTCGCACCGGTCCGTAGGCGCTGTTCTCGTTCGAGCTGCCCATCGCGAACTCGTCGAGGTTGGTCTTGCCCAGCAGGACGGCGCCGGCCGCGGCCAGGCGCTCCTCGGCGCTCGATGCGTACGGCGACAGGTAGCTGGCCAGGATCTTCGAACCCGCGGTGGTGGGGAGTCCCCCGTCCGGCTGCCCGGCGTCGTCGAGCGCGCGTGTCACGAAGATGTCCTTGAGGGCGTACGGGATCCCGAGCAGGGGCCGGGCGTCGCCAGCGGCGATCGCAGCGTCCGCGGCATCGGCGACGACGAGCGCCCGCTCCTTGCCGATCGCGAGGAAGGTGTTGAGATCCTCACCGTCGCGCGCAATGCGCGCCAGGCAGGCCTCCGTCAGCTCGCGCGAGCTCACCTCGCGGCGTGAGAGCAGCTCGCGTGCCTCGGTGATGGTCCGATCCGCGAGCGGCAAGGCTCCGGCTACCGGCATGCCTAGCGCCCCTCCTCGAGGACGACCGGCACGCGCAGCATCGGTCCTTCACGCAGCGGAGCACCCGCGAGCGCGGCGTCACGCGAGAGACGCTGGCGGTCGCTTACGACATCGTCGCGCATCACGTTCTCGAGTTCGATCACCTGGGCGGTGGGATCAATGGCACTGGTGTCCACGCTCTGGAGCACGTTGACCGCCTCCAGGATGCGGCTCAATTGCCCGACCATGCGGTCGAGCTCGTCATCGGTCAGGCCCAGTCGAGCGAGGCGTGCGACGTGCTCGACGTCGGATCGGCTGATCATGGCCCGATGCTAGCAGGCGCCATCTGGCAGGATTCGCCGCATGGCCTTGGCCGACGAGCCCCGAGCACTCGCCATCCCGATCCGCGGTGGCCGGATCGAGGCGCTGCTGCTGCCCGGCGGGCCGGGCACGCCGGTGATCATCATCGGCGGCGTGGAGACGGGCCTGCGCGTGCTCAGCGGCACCGAGCACGCACACGTGCGGCGCTGGACGCGACGCACCGAGCGCCGCCCGGTCATCGTGCTGGGGCGCCCGATCCCCCACGACGGGGCCGTCACCGCCGACCTGATGCATCCGCGGGCCATGGCCGATGCCGTGGCGCGTGCCATCCGCGCGTTGCGCGGCCGGGAGACGCCGGTGGCCATCGAGGCGGAGTCGGGTGGCGGCCGCATCTCGCTGTGGCTCACCGTCGATCATCCCGAGCTGGTGAGCCGCCTGGTGCTCGTCTCCGTCGCGTCGGAGACGCCGAACGAGTCGGCGATGACCGGACGGATGGCCCAGTGGCTCGACCTGGCCGAGCGCGGCGAGTGGGCCGACTTCTTCGCCCACCTGGCCCTGCAGCTGAAGCCGGCCGGCAGCGTCCACGCCGAGGCGTTCCCGGTTCAGCCGCTCTTCCAGCCCCACCCGTCCACTCCGGAACGCTTCATCGCGGAGCTGCGGGCGACCATCGACCCGACGTCCTTCGTCACCGATCGCCTCGGCGAGATCTCCGTCCCGACCCTCGTCATCGCCGGCGCCCAGGACCAGATCGTGCCGATCAGCGCGAGCGAGCAGGTCGCCATGCGAATCCGCGGTGCCCGGATGGAGGCCGACCCGACGTCCGGGCACGCGGTGCGCAGCGACTTCGACGGCTACCACGAGCTGGTGGAGCGCTTCCTCGCCGAGGGCGATGCGGCATGAGTCGAGGCTACCCGAGCAGCTCCCGGAATCCCTCTTCGTCCAGCACCGTCACGCCCAGCTTCTCCGCGGCGGCCAGCTTGCTGCCGGCCTTCTCGCCGGCCACCAGGTAATCGGTCTTTGCACTGACCGACGACGCCGAGTGGCCGCCGGCGGCACGGATCGCATCCTCCGCCTCCTGGCGACTGAAGCCCGCCAGCGTCCCGGTCACCACCAGCGTCTTGCCCTTGAGGGGACCGTCCACCGCGGCCGCTGCCCCAGGAGGCGGCGCCTCGGCCACCACGCCGGCGTCGAGCAGGTGGTGGAGCGTGTCGCGGGTGTGCTCGCCGCGGAAGTAGGTCGCGATCTCGCCGGCCACCACGGTGCCGATGCCGAAGACCTCGCTGAGCTCCTCGGGGGTCGCGGCCCCCAGCCGGTCGGCGACGCGGCGCGTCCAGGCGACCTCTTCTTCGTCCTCGACGCGCGGCTCCTGGCCGGCGAGCCAGGCGGCCAGGTCGATGGCGGTCTGCTCGCCCACCTGCGGGATGCCGAGCGCGTTGAGGATCCGCGCCAGCGGCCGTCGTCGCGCCGCGGCGATGCTGGCGGCCAGGTTCTCGGCGGACTTGCGGGCGAATCGGTCCAGCCCCTCGAGCGTCTCGACCGACAGCCCGAACAGGTCGGCCGGCTCGTTCAGCAGGCCGCGCTCGACGAGCTGGTTGACCACCGCGTAGCCGGCGCCCTCGACGTCCATCCCGCCGCGACCGGTGAAGTGCAGCAGCCCGCCGATCCGCTGCGCCGGGCACCACGGGTTCGGGCAACGCCAGGCGACCTCGCCCTCCCCACGCTCCGCCGGGGTACCACAGACGGGACACGTGGCAGGCATCTGCCAGATCGTCTCGGAGCCGTCACGCGCATCGGTCACCGCGGAGACCACCTCTGGGATGACGTCGCCGGCGCGCTGCAGGACGATCGTGTCGCCGACGCGCAGGTCCTTGCGCCGGATCTCGTCGATGTTGTGCAGCGTGGCGCTGCGAACGGTGGTGCCGCCCACGAAGACCGGAGTCAGGCGTGCCACCGGGGTGAGCGTGCCGGTGCGGCCCACCTGTACCTCGATCCCCTCGAGTCGGGTCGTCACCTGCTGTGCGGGGAACTTGTAGGCGGTCGCCCAGCGCGGGGCGCGTGCCACGAAGCCGAGGCGCTGCTGGAGGTCGGTGGCGTCCACCTTGATGACGATCCCATCGGTCTCGTAGTCGAGCTCGCGGCGTTGTTCGGCCCACTCCTCGGTGTAGGCGATCACCTCGTCGATCCCGGTCACGAGGCGCGCATGCGGGTTGACCGGGAAGCCGAGCTCGCGCAGCAGTGCCAGGGATTCGGAGTGGGTTGCCAGCCCGGGGACGCCGACCACCTGGTAGCACCAGACCGACAACCGCCGCCCCGCCGTCACCGCCGGATCCTTCTGGCGGACCGATCCGGCCGCGGTGTTGCGCGCGTTGGCGTAGAGCGGCTTGCCCTCGCGCTCCAGGCCCTCGTTGAGTGCGGCGAAGGCTCCGCGCGGCATGAACACCTCCCCGCGCACCTCGAGCCGATCTCCGGGAGGGTCCGCGCGCAGGCGGAGCGGGATCGCACGCACCGTGCGCAGGTTGGCCGTCACGTCCTCGCCGGTGGTCCCGTCGCCGCGGGTCGCACCGCGCACGAAGCTGCGCCCCTCGTAGCGCAGGCTCATCGCCAAGCCATCGATCTTCAGCTCGCACACGTAGCCGATCCCCGGATCCTCCTCCCCCAGCCCGAGGCCGCGCCGCACGCGGGCGTCGAACTCCCGCAGCTCGTCGTGGCCGAATGCGTTCCCCAGCGAGAGCATCGGCACCTCGTGCCGGACCTCGGCAAACCCCGCGGCCGGAGCGGCGCCAACGCGCTGCGTGGGCGAATCGGGGGTCAGCAGCTCCGGGTGCGCGGCCTCGAGCTCGGTCAGCTCACGGAGGAGGCGGTCGTACTCGGCATCTTCGATGGTCGGGGAATCGAGGACGTGGTAGCGATAGTTGGCCTCCTCGATCGCCGCCCGCAGCTCTGCGGCGCGTTCCGCGGGGTCAGTCGGCATCGGCCTCGTCGTCGGCGATCTCGTCTTCGTCGTCGGCCGGATCGGTCCCGTCGAACCAGGCGCGGACGTCGAGGGTGTGCTCGCGGTAGTGATCGGCTCCGTCGTCCGCGATGATCTGCGCGAGGGTGTCGCCGTCTGCGTTGCGCTCCTCGAGCGTGTCGGGCACCACTGCCGCCAGGCGCGTAGCGAACGCCTCGTACGCCCCCTGCTCGCGGGAGGCCGCGGTCGCGTAGTCGGCCTCTGCGGCGACCCGTGCCACCACCACGTTGCGCTCGTCGACCGACAGCTCGTCGTGGCCGAACTCGGCCAGCTCGCCCTGCTCCGCGCGGTGGAGCGCCTCGGCGGCGTGCCCGGTCCAGTAGCCGAGGTGGGCAAGCAGCTCGCGCGCGGACCAGTCACCGACCAGCCCCGGGGCGGTGCGCAGGCCGGGATCGACGTCGCCGACAGCTTTCAGGAATTCGTCGCGCGCCTCGCGGAGACCGTCGAGCAGGGCCTGTACGTGAGCATCGGGTTGGGGCATGGCCGAGATTGTAGTGGTCAGATCCGCTCGAGGCCCGCGTACGCGGCGATCAGCTCCTTGACCTCCTGGCCGACAAAGGCGACCGTCACCCATTCGTCGTTCTTCTCGATCCTGCTCGAGACCACGATCCCCTCCCCGAACCGCCGGTGGCGCACCTTGTCGCCTGCCCGCCAGGCAGGCGCTTCGCTCGATCCGCCGGGGGCCGGCGCCGTGAAGGCGCCACTGCCGAGGTCGATCTCCTCACCGGGCTGATAGCGCGTGCTCGCGACGCGTTCCTTGGCACGATCCAGCTCGCGCCCCGGTGCCGCCAGGTCGGGCAGGTTGACCGGTCGCAGCGGCTCCGAGGCGCTTCGGCGCGGGGAACGGTAGCCGCCCGGTGTCCAGTCGCTGTCGTCGGTGCCGCGCCGCTGCCAGCCGCCGCCGCTCTGGGCGCCCCACGTACGGCGGAACTGCGCCGGCTCCTCGCGCTCGGAGGAGAGCAGCTCCTCGGGGAGCTCGGCCAGGAAGCGGGACGGCTCCGCGGCCGCCCCCACGCCCCACGTGGAGCGATGCCGAGCGTGGACCAGGTAGAGGAGGTCCTTGGCCCGGGTCATGCCCACGTACGCCA
>JAOUHE010000123.1 GCA_029865285.1 Chloroflexota bacterium | reverse complement strand
TTCCCGCTCGCAGAGGGGGGCGTGCTCGCCCATCTGGCCGTATTCGTTGCGATACCGTCGCGGCGGCTCGATCGTGCTCGGGCATTCGAGCCACAGCATCCGCTGCTCGTCGTCGCCGGGGACCATCCGGTACGTTGTCCCTATCGGGATCACCAGGTAGTCGCCAGGGCGATAGTCGATCGGTCCGAAGACGGTCTCCAGCGTTCCGTGCCCTTCGTGGACGAAGTACATCTCGTCCATCTCGCCGTTGCGATAGAAGTGCTCCATGGCGGCGGCCGGGCGGACCACGCCGAAGGTCACGTCGGCGTTGTAGAAGAGCGGGACGCGGCCGGTGATGGCGTCGCCCGAGGGGGGGACGCCGGCGCTGTTGACGAGATGGTGGCGGTGCGGGCCGGCCTCGTCATCGGTCCATGGCTCGAGGGACAGCTGACGGACAAGCTCGATCTGGTGCGTCTGCGTCGGTGCGGTGTGGTGGTAGAGCAGGCTGGCTCGCCCCGAGAAGCCCTCTACGCCGAACAGCTCCTCGGCGTAGAGGCTGCCGTCGGGCTTGCGGAACTGGGTGTGGCGCTTGTGCGGCACCTGGCCGCGGCTGAGGTAGTACACGGTGCGGCCCCTTCGCTCTGTTCGGGCGCTCATTCTAGGGTGCCGGCTGCGTCGCCAGCTCCCGTATGTGATAGTTGATCTGACAACCAGACCGATCTGTCAGCGCCGCAGGAGACCGACCCGCATGAACATCACCCGCCTCAACCATGCCGTGCTGTGGGTGCGCGATGCCGATGCAGCTGCCGAGTTCTACCACCGCGTCTTCGGCTTCGAGGAGCTCGAGCGGCCGGCAGGCATGCGCGCCGCCTTCATGCGCTCACCGGCGGGTGGGAACCACCATGACCTTGGCCTCTTCGAGGTCGGCGCAGCGGCGCCCCGTCCGCCACGCGGATCGGTGGGTCTCTACCACCTCGCCTGGGAGGTCGGCACCATTGAGGATCTGGCCGCAGCGGCCAGGGCGCTCACCGAGGCCGGCGCGCTCGGCGGGGCGAGCGACCACGGCGTGAGCAAGTCGCTGTACGGCCGCGACCCCGACGGCAACGAGTTCGAGATCATGTGGCAGGTGCCGCGCGAGGCGTGGGGCGAGTACGCGAACTCTGGCGTCGTGATGCCGCTCGACCTGGATGCGGAGATTGCCCGCTGGGGCACCGGCGGCGCCGTCCAGTAGGCGAGCCCTCGCATCGGTACACTCGCAGGCCGAGTGAGCTCTCCGGTACCGGTCATCCGCAGCGACGCCCACCTCGCCCACCGGGGGCTGGTCGAACTGGCTGCCGGGCGCGAGATCCCGTGTTGGGAGTCGCCCGAGCGTGTCACGGTGATCGAGGACGCACTGCGTGCCGCTCCGGGGTTCGCGTTCGAAGCGCCGACTGAGCACGGGCGCGGGCCGATCCTGGCGGTCCATGACGCCGACATGGTCGAGGTCGTCGAGCATGCCTGGACCGATGCGCTCGCCGCCGGCGCCGCCGACGGCTCGCGGCCGCTGATCCCCGATACCTACCTGATCGGCGCCTACCCCGGCGCGATGCAGCTCGGCGAGCTGCCGGCCGGACGGCATCTGCAGCTCGGCGCGTATCTCTTCGACACGGCGACGCCGATCGTGGCAGGCACCTGGGGAGCCGCGCGCGCGGCGGTGGACGTGGCGCTCACCGCCGCCGAGCGGGTGGTGGCCGGCGCCGCGCTGGCCTACGGCCTGTGCCGCCCTCCCGGGCACCACGCCGCCCGCGGCATGCTCGGCGGCTACTGCTACTTCAACAACGCGGCGATCGTCGCCGAGTGGCTGCGACGCGAGGGCGGGGCACAGCGGGTCGCCATCCTGGACATCGACTATCACCACGGCAACGGCACCCAGCAGCTCTTCTGGGAACGCGGCGACGTGCTCTACCTGTCGCTCCACGCCGACCCGGCGCGCGCGTACCCGTACTTCTCCGGGTACGCGTCAGAGGTCGGTGCCGGGGAAGGCCATGGGCGCACGCGAAACTGGCCACTTTCCGCGCGGACCGGGCTCGATGGATACGCGACCTCCCTCGCGGAGGCGCTCCGCGACGTGGAGGCGTTCGCCCCCGATGCGCCGCTGATCATATCGGCCGGCTTCGACACGTTCGAGCACGACCCGATCGGCGACCTGGCGCTACGGACCGATGACTACGCGGAGATCGGCAGGCTGATCGCCTCTCTGGGCGCTTCAGCGATTGTTCTCCAGGAGGGCGGCTACGCCGTTGACGCGCTGGGGGCGAACGCCCTGGCGCTGCTCACCGGCATGCGCGGATCGTGACCGGCGGCGCTCGGCCGCTGTGGCCGGCCTACCTGGCGAGCTTCACCTTCACCCTCGGCCAATGGGCCGCCGGCGTGGCCATCCCGCTGCACGTCCAGTCGCTGGGCGGCTCGCTCACCGAGGCCGGCACCATCGCGGCGATCCGCTTCGGCCTGGGCGCGCTCTTCAGCCTTCCCTTCGGCGCGGTGGCCGATGCATGGGGCCCGCGCCGCACCCTCATCGTTGCCGTGATCGCCAGCGCGGTCATCAACCTGGTCCCGCTCGGTGCAGAGCTGAGTGGGAGCACGGCGCCGCTCTACGCATGGGCGATCCTCGCCGGCCTCGCATCGTCGCTCTTCCTCCCCGCCATCGGGGCCTACGTGGCCGGTACTGCCCACGAGGCGCGACGCGGATCCGCATTCGGTTGGCTGACCCTCGGCGTCCACTCGGGCATCGCCTTCGGTCCGGCAGTCGGCGGACTCGTCTGGCAGTACGTCGGCATCGCGCCAACCTACCTGGTTGCTTCGCTCCTGGCCTCGGTGGCGCTGATCGGACCGATCCTGCTGGTCGGCTCGGTGCGGACACGGATCGACCTGAGCGCCCTGCCACGCATGATCGGTGGCGTGGCCCGCGACCGGGTGATCGTCGGCTGCTGGGCGGCCGCGTTCGGTATCGGACTGCCGTGGGGCGCGGTGAGCGGCCTCTTCCCGCTGTTCGGCACCTCGATCGGCCTGGCGGCCGGCTCCATCGGCCTCCTGCTGGCGCTGCAGTCGATCACCAACGGGCTGTCGCGCGTGCCGCTCGGACGCGTCATCGACCGGCGGGCGATCCTCCCGGTCGCAGCAGCGGCCGGCTGCATCGGCTACGCGGTGGCCACCTCGCTGCTCGGCATCCAGACCGGCCCGCTCGGGATCGCCGCGGTCTTCATGATCGGCATCCTGGCGCTCGCCTTCACGCTGATGATGATCCAGGTGGTGATCAGCGAGCGTGCGCCGGCCGCGCTGCGCGCAACCGGGCTGGGTGGCTACACGACGGCGCTCTCCGCGGGGCTGGGGATCGGCCCCTTCATGGCGGGAAGCGTGGCGCAGGGGAGCGGATTCGGGATCGGATTCGGGAGCGTGGCCGCAGCGGGGGCGGTGGTGGCGGTGGTCGCCGCGGTCCTGCTGATGGGGGCCCGGCGGGTCGCTCGCTAGCCGGCGAGGATCTTCGCGAAGAGGGCCGGGTCCACGTTGCCGCCGCTGATCACGATCACCCGATGGTCGTCGCCGCCGGGCTGCGGCGCGGCTCCGGACAGGTGGGCGGCCATCGCGGCCGCACCTGACGGCTCCACCACCAGGCGAGCACGTGCGGCGAGCTGGCGCATCGCCTCGGCCATCTCCTCCTCGCTGACCGTCACGATCTCGTCCATGAAACGCCGCAAATGCAGGAAGGGGAGCCAGCCAAGCTTTTCGACGCGGAGGCCATCGGCCATCGTGCGCGTGGTCAGCGAGCCGTCCCAGCGGACGATCTCGCCGGCCGCCAGCGACGCCTGCGCATCGGCCGCCAGCTCCGGCTCGACACCGATCACCCGCGCGTTCGGTGCGAGCGCCCTGATGGCCGCGGCCACGCCCGACGACAGGCCTCCGCCGCTCACCGGGATGAGGACGCTCGTGACCTGCGGCAGATCCTCCGCGATCTCCAGGCCGCAGGTCGCCTGTCCGGCGATGATCCGCCGGTCGTCGTACGGCTCGATCATGACTCGCCCTTCGCGCTCGACCAGGTCCAGCGCAACCGCGTGGCGCTCCTCTCCGCTGCGACCGGCGAAAAGGATCTCTGCCCCGTCGCGACGCACGCCGGCGACCTTGATCGGCGGGGCGTCCTCGGGCATCACGATCGTGGCGTCTGTGCCCAGCAGGCGAGCCGCGCGGGCCACCGCCTGGGCATGGTTGCCCGATGAATAGGTGACCACGCCGCGCGCTCGCTCGGCATCGGTCAGCGAGGCGACCGTGTTGTACGCGCCGCGCATCTTGAACGCGCCGACCGGCTGGAGGCTCTCCGGCTTCAACCAGGTGCTGTCGTCCCAGCGCAGGAGCGGCGTGTGGAGCGCCACTCCCCGGATCCGCTCAGCGGCGCCGCGGATCTCCTCAAGCGTGACCAGCTCCAGCCCGTCGAGTTGATCGGCGTGCTCGGCGAGGTGCGCCACGATGAAGCGCTCGACGATCGCCGGCAGTCCCATCTCCCCGATGCTCGGGTGCAACCCGCGAGCGGTCCACGCGTCGTCGGACAGGTCGGTCAGTGCCGTCGACACCTCCCCGATCTGGGCGGTCACCCGTCGCAGCAGCTCGGCCGGGTCGGTCCGCCGCTCCCGCTCGATCGCCGCGATCCGCTCGGCATCGGCCTTCGTCCGTCCGAAGGGGATCGGCTCTTCGACCCCGCCTGATCGCCTCTCGAGCAGCGTCCGGATCTGCTCCAGCCAGTAGCCGGGGAACTCGGCCAGGTGCGCCCACACCTGGCCCGCCTCCCAGCGCTCGCTCGCGCCGGGGTCGGGATCGGTCAGGCCGTCCGGCAGCGGGCGGGCAGCGTGCTCGGCCAACCGCCGCTGGGCAGCTCCCAGGCGGGCGAGGTACGGGGCCGCGGTCTCGGCGCTCATCGGTCCGGCGGTCGTTCGACGATCGGGTTGGTCAACTCGCCCAGGCGCTCAATCGCGAGCGTCACGGTGTCGCCGGGCTCCAGGTAGCGCTTCAGGATCGCGTCCTTCACCTCGAGCAGGCACCCGGTGCCGACGGTGCCGGATCCGATCAGGTCGCCGG
>JAOUHE010000122.1 GCA_029865285.1 Chloroflexota bacterium | reverse complement strand
CCTATTGGTTCTGTTCGCACTCCTGCCGCTCACCACCAGCATCGCGATCGGAGACGCGTCGGCCGAGCCGCCGCCCGCCGTCACGCACCTGGACGCGGCGGAAGCTCGACGATCCGGCGTTTCTGTCTCGCTGCTGCGCCACGACCTGCAGGGCGCCGCACTCCTTCAGGTCGTGGCGCCGACCGATTCGGCGCAGGCGCGTCTGCTGGCGGCCGCGCCAGACGGCAGCTCCGTCGCGTTTGCCACCTCGCCGCGCTCGGCGGGCGGTGAGTTGACGATCGCCGCGGCCGACGGGGCGCAGGTGCGCGTCCGTCTGCCCGGCGTCAGCGGCGCCGGATTCGCGCCCGAGGGCGGCCGGCTGGCCGCGATCGACGAGAGCGGTTCGCTGTGGCTCGTCGACGTCCGCTCGGGGGCGTCACGCCAGATCGCCGAGGGGCCGTTCGTCGGATCTCCGGCCTTCGAGACCGACGGATCGCTGCTGCTTTTGGCCGCCAGCTCCTTCGAGGCGCCACTTCTGTCGCAGCCGGTCGTCGTTGCTGTCGAGGATGGCGCGCTGTCGCCGATCTCCGACGACGAGCTGGTCTACGAGATCTTCCCACTCACCGACGGGGGTCGAGCGCTCGTCGTCCACGAGGGAGGCGGAACGGTCGTCAAGCGGCTCAGCGCAGACGGTTCCTCCATCGTCGCCGACCTGGGGTCCGATGCGACGGGCGTGACGATTTCGGCCGACGGTTCGCGCATCGCGTTTCAGCGTGCGGATGGCGTGTTCCTGATCGACACGGTCGGGGCGCCTCCACGTCGGGTCGGCGACGGAGCCGATCCGACGCTGTCGCCGAATGGCGACCTGCTCCTGGTTCGCCGTGGTGCGTCCACCGCGCTCCTCTCCGCTGATGGTTCGGTCGTGGCCGAGTACGGGGGCGCCGCGACCTTCATCGGCTGCGTCGAGGGGTGCCTGCCATGATCCGCGTGCTGCGCGACCTGACCGGATCGTTCCTCCTCCTGCTCCTCATCGCGGTTCTCGCGACAGG
This sequence comes from Chloroflexota bacterium, assembly GCA_029865285.1. Classification (GTDB taxonomy): domain Bacteria; phylum Chloroflexota; class Limnocylindria; order QHBO01; family QHBO01; genus CF-167. Next base: position 4,069 of record JAOUHE010000122.1, on the reverse strand, counting down.
CGCCGTGGCTGCGACCGACGACTACACGCTCCCGTTCTACGACCCGGCGGTGACGCTCAGCTACGGCGTGGACCGCGACCCTGCGCTGAACCACCAGCTCGACTGGACGGGGCAGGTCTGGAACGACGGCCAGCCGCACTACGGACGCGTCTACGACCAGCATTCCGGACTCGACTACCCGATGGCACTGCGGAGTGATCTGGCCACGGCACGTGACGGTGTCGTAATCGATCGCGAGGGAGGCTTCGGAACCCAGCAGTTCGGCTCGTTCGGCAACTTCATGCTGGTCGAGCACGCAGATGGCAAACGGACCCTGTACTACCACCTCGCAAGCAGTTCCGATGGGGGCCTGGCCGCGAACGTCGGGCAGTCGGTGGTCGCCGGCCAGCGGATCGGCCGCTCTGGTTGCAGCGGGACCTGCTACGGCGCCCACCTGCACTTTGAGCTGCTCGTCTTCAACTCCGCCGCGCGCACGTGGCTCTCCACGGATCCGATGGCGGAGCGCCGCTGGACCACCTGGCCCGGGCGCGTCCCGTTCCTGGCGACCTACCTTCGGGAGAACAACGCCGGCACCGAGGTTGTCGCGCAGGGCAAGACGATCACCCACTGGGTCGAGTTCCGCAATGCCGGCGGCCGCACCTGGCGCAACTCGGGCGTTCCGGGTCGGCTGGCGCTCGGCACCTGGAATCCCGCGTATCACAGTTCGCCATTCCGGGCTGCGGACTGGTCGACCGCGTGGCTGGCGACGCTCCTCGACAGCGCCACGGTGACGCCCGACGGCACTGGCCGGTTCACGTTCGGAATCCGGGGCGGTCCGGTCCCGGGCAGTTATGTCGAGACCTTCAACCTGCTCGCGCAGGATGTGCGCTGGTTCGACCACGCCAGGCTCGGCTCGTTTTACGTACCGATCGTGGTGAGCAACGTGACCAAATGAGACCGATGGGCGGGAGCGGCACAAGCCGCCCCGCCATACTCACGAGAAGGGGAGAACCACCGAATGCACCGACCTGCGCCGATCATCGTGCTGTTGCTCTTCACCGTTCTGGCCGCCTGCGCTCCGAGCCAGTCGCCATCGGCACGTCCTTCAGGTTCCTCGCCGCCGGCCGGCTCCCCGGCAATGACCGCGACCGGCTCACCCATCGCGCGCCGTGAGCTGCCGTCCGGATTCCCCGTCATCGCGGGCGCCGTCGCGCTGTCGCTGCCGAATGACGATCTTGGGCTGATCGCCCGCTGGACGAGCGACGTGGTCGGCGCGCCGGTGTACGACTTCTACCTCCGCGGCCTTCCCGCTGCCGGCTATCCGATCGAGGGACTCTATCCGGGAGACGGCTTCGCGGTGATCCGCTTCTCCGGCCGCGGCGACGAGGTCTGGCAGCTGATCATGCAGACGGCCGACCTCGTGACCACCCAGATCGAGGTGCGGCTCGACCGGCCCTAGGAGGCCGCGGCGGCGAGGCTCGCCGTCCGAGCCTCGGCAACGCGCGCCAATTCCCCGGGCTCAATCGAAAAGACCGCGTCCGGCAGCCCGGCCGCCGCCCACACCAGGGGATGGTCGAGCAGGTGCTTGTCGATGAGGACGCGCAGTGGCGTGGCGTGCCCGAAGGGAGGCACGCCGCCAATCGAAAAGCCGGTCGCGGCCCGCACCTCGTCTCCATCGGCGCGGCGGACGTGCTCGGCCCCCAGTGCCGCCGCGAGGCGAAGTGGATCGAGCCGGTCGCTGCCCGCCATGAGCGCCACCACAGGATCCCCATCGACCATGAAGACGAGTGACTTGACGATCTGGTCAACGTCACAGCCGACCGCCCGCGCCGCATCCTCGGCCGTGCGGGTTCCCTCCGGGAACCGGCGCACCGAGATGACCACGCCGGCCGCAGCGGCGGCTGCTTCCACTCGCGTGACGTTGGCATGGATGGGCGGCATGGAGGAACCGGTCATGGCCGGATCATGGCACGCGTGCTACGCTCGACGCGACAACTCCATAGCGACAGGGGAGCGCGAGAGCGCTGAGAGTGCGGCAGGCCGCAGACCCTCGAACCTGATCTGGGTCATACCAGCGAAGGGAGTCGGTTTGAACCGTGCGACGGCGTACCCCGACCGGGTGCGCCGTTCCTCGTCCTCCAGCGGACCGATACGTGGTCCGGCGCGCCCCGTCGCCGATGGCAGCAGAAGGAGGAGCGCGCGTTGAAGGCGGTGGTGGTGGCCGGCGGCGACGCCGAGCGCGGCGACTCGGCACACCTGGCCGACGCGGACCTGCTGATCGCCGCCGATGGCGGCGCGCAGTGGCTGGACGACGTTGGCGCGACGCCGACCGCGGTCGTGGGCGACCTCGACTCGGCCGACCCGCGGCTGATCGAGCGGCTCGAGGCGGTCGGAGTACCGATCGAGCGCCACCCGGTCGACAAAGACGCGTCCGACGCCGAGCTGGCGGTTGCCCACGCCGTGCAGGCCGGCGCGGACGAGGTGCTGATCCTGGGCGCCCTCGGCGGCCCCCGTATCGACCACGAGTTGGCCAACCTGCTGCTGCTCACCGCGCGGCGCTGGCGTGGACACGGCCTGCGGATCGTTCGAGGCTCGACCTCGATCCGGCCGCTGATCGGGGGAGAGCGGCTCGAGCTTGGGGGGGCGCCAGGCGACCTTGTGACCTTGCTGCCGATTCTTGGAGACGCCGCCGGCGTGTGGACGGAGGGGCTCCGCTGCCCGCTCTCCGGCGAGACGCTGACCGCGGGCGGTACCCGCGGCCTTTCGAACGAGGTTGCGCTGCAGCCGGCATCGGTCCGGATTGGCACGGGCAGCCTGCTGGTGATCGAAACGAGAAAGGGAGTCGGGTCGTGACGCAGTCTCGAGCGCCGCAGGAAGGCTGGCGCCTGGTGGACGTGGTGGTGGCCGCCGTCCTGGGCGTGGCCTTCGGTGCCGTCTTCCAGGGCTGGAACCTGCTCTGGGCCGCCACGGCACCGGCCTTCGCCGCCCTGCCGCCGCTCCAGGGGCTGATCTACGGCGTCTGGCTGCTGCCTGCGGTGCTCGTTCCGCTGGTCGTGCGACGACCGGGCGCCGCGCTCTTCGGTGAACTGGTTGCCGCCTCAGCATCGGCGCTTTTCGGTGCGCCCTGGGGTCTGCTGACGATCGTCTACGGCCTGATGCAGGGAGGCGCCGCCGAGATCGTGTTCGCCGCCGGTCTCTACCGGCGCTGGGGCGTCGTTGTCGTCGTTCTGGCCGGCGCTGCCGCGGGAGGAGCGGCGGTGCTCCTCGACCTCGCCCTCTACTACCCCGCCTGGGAGGCCGGCTGGCAGATCGCCTATGCGGCGGTCGTGATCCCGAGCGCGGCGATCATCGCCGGCGCCGGCGCCTGGCTGCTCGTCCGCTCGCTGGCGCGCACCGGCGTTCTCGCCGGGTTCCCGGCAGGGCGCGACCTGCCGCGGATCTGACCGGCTGATGGCGGGGATCGCCATCGAGGCCCGCGGCTGGGGCTGGCGCCACGCGGGCCGACGCGACTGGGCACTCCGCGGAGTCGACCTGCGGATCGAGCCGGGAGAGCGGGTGCTCGTGCTCGGGCCCTCCGGCTCGGGCAAGTCGACGATGCTGGCAGCGCTGGCCGGGCTGCTCGAGGGCGGGAATTCGGAGGGGCAGCTCCTGGTTGACGGGCGGCCTGCACACGCGGAGCGCGGCCGGGTCGGGATCCTCTTCCAGGACCCCGAGTCGCAGATCGTGATGGCGCGCGCCGGCGACGAGGTCGCCTTCGGACTGGAGAACCGATGCGTTCCGCCCCCCGAGATTTGGCCGCGAGTCGACAGAGCGCTCGCCGACGTGGGCTTTCGCTACGGTCGCGACTGCGCGACCGACGCCCTCTCGGGCGGGGAGCAGCAACGACTGGCCCTGGCCGCCACGCTCGCGCTGGGTCCCGATCTGCTCCTGCTTGATGAGCCGACCGCGAATCTCGATTCCGATGGCGCTGCGCTGCTGGCGGCAGCCCTCCGCCGCGTTGTGGCCGATGCGCAGTCGAGGACCCTGGTGATGGTCGAGCACCGAGTGGAGACGACCCTCGACCTGGTTGATCGGGCAGTGGTGCTGGAGG
>JAOUHE010000121.1 GCA_029865285.1 Chloroflexota bacterium | reverse complement strand
CCCGAGGTGAAGACCGGCGCTGATGCCCCACGGAACCTCATCGGTGTAGTAGGTCAGCGTGGCAGCCGCCTCCACGACGACCCCGTTCGCGACCAGCGAGTTGATGTGGATGCTGACCAGCAGGTCGGCGCGCGCCAGGTTGACGAGGTCGATCCGGGCCTGGAGCTCATCGCGCGTTCTGGTGGCGCCGGTGTTGTCGAAGCCCGCCTCCCCGTCGCCGTTCACGTCGCGCCATGGCGGCCCGTTGCAGCCAAGGTCGGGATAGTCGTCGCCGGCCAGCGCGGAGTCATCGGTGCGGGTCATCACCACCGTGATCCCCTGCTCCTCGAGGAGGCGCCGCAGCTCAAGCGCGATGGCCAGGGTCATCGTCTTCTCGCTGAAATCGACGCCGCGGCGCTCGGGATCGGGCACCCCCCAGTCCAGGCAGCCGCCGTGCCCCGGGTCGATCGCCACCACGATGGCTCCGGGGTTCGGCTCGTAGACGGTGCTGGTTGAACCCGGTGCGGGCACGACATCGCCGATGCCGGGGGTCGGCTCAGGAGTGGGCGACGGCTGGACCGATGCCGACGGCGATGCGCTCGGCGTCGGCGGTGCGGTGCATGCCGCCACGACGAGACCGGCGCCGATCAGCGCGGCAAGTCCCCTCCGCGCGGAGCGGGTCATGGGATGCGAGCGATCAGCGCTCGGAGGCTTCGACGCTCTTGGAGAGCGAGACGAGGAACTCGGCGTTGTTCTTCGTCTTGCCGAGCCGCTGCATGAGCAGCTCGATCCCCTCGTTCGGCCCGACCGCGGAGAGCATCCGCCGCATCGTCCAGGTCATCTTCAGGGAGTTCTCGTCGAGCAGCAGCTCCTCGCGGCGCGTGCCTGAGCGGAGGACGTCGATCGCCGGGAAGATCCGCTTCTCGGACAGCTTGCGGTCGAGGGCCAGCTCCATGTTGCCGGTCCCCTTGAATTCCTCGTAGATGACGTCGTCCATCCGCGAGCCGGTGTCGACCAGGCAGGTGGCGATGATCGTCAGGCTGCCGCCGTCCTCGATGTTGCGCGCCGCGCCGAAGAAACGCTTGGGCGGGTAGAGGGCGATCGGGTCGACGCCGCCCGACAGCGTCTTGCCCGATGCCGGCAGCGCCAGGTTGTAGGCGCGCGCCAGGCGGGTGATCGAGTCGAGCAGGATCACCACGTCACGGCCGGTCTCGACCTGGCGCTTGGCGATCTCGAGGGCCATCTCGGCCACACGGGTGTGGTTCTCGGTCGGCTCATCGAAGGTGGACGCATAGATGTCGCCCTTCACCGAGCGCTGCATGTCGGTGACCTCCTCGGGCCGCTCGCCGATGAGGGCGACCATGAGCAGCGCCTCAGGGTAGTTGTCGGTAATGCCGTGCGCGATCTGCTTGAGCACGGTCGTCTTTCCGGCCTTGGCCGGCGACAGGATCAGGCCACGCTGCCCCTTGCCGATGGGGCTGATCAGGTTGATCAGTCGCTGGGTCAGGTTCTTCTGATCGGTCTCGATGTCGAACATCGAGTCGGGGAAGACCGGCACCAGTGTGTCGAAGTAGGGACGGCGGCGCGCGGTGTCGGGGTCGACCCCGTTGACCGTGTCGACCCGCAGCAGGCCCCAGTACTTCTCCTGGTCCTTGGGCGGACGGGTCTGTCCCTCGACCTTGTCGCCGGTGCGCAGGCCGAAGCGACGAACCTGGGACGAGCTGACGTAGATGTCGTCAGGCGACGGCATCACGCCGTTGACCCGCAGGAAGGCGAAGCCCTCGTCGACGATCTCCAGGATCCCGTTGGCGATGCCCGGCTTCCCGTTCTGCTCGTGCCGCGGCTGGGTTGGCGTCAGCGGCACCACGTCGAGCAGCTTGAGGATCAGATCGGAGTGCTCGAGCTCATCGGCGCCCTCGATCCCCATCTCGGTGCCAAGCTCGCGGAGCTCCTCCAGGCTCTTGGCCTGGAGATCTGCCAGGTTCCACGACTCCTCGCCCCCGTCGCCCTCACGCGGGAATGGTCCGGCGAAGATCGACGAGTAGCCGGAGTTTCCGTACGACCCGGGACGCCGGTACTGCGTGCGGGGCGCCTGCCGGCGCGGGCCTCCACCTCCGCCATCGGGGCGACGGCGCGGTCGGCCCCGGCGGGGCTGGCGAGACTCGTCGTTCATGAACGCCTCGGGTGCGCGGTGTGCATCATCGGTAGGTTGCTGACCTCAACGTGGGAGTTGCTCATCGGGGTCGGCCCTGGGCTCCCACATTGGAACGGCAGGGCGCGGGATCGGATGCGAGGCGACAGCGCGAGAATCGGGTTCAGGCGTGTCGCACGCGTGCGGGGAAGTGCCGCGGCCGTCGATCAGACCTTGCGGGTCCCAGCTCGAGTGGTGATGTTGGGCCCGCCGTAACCGCTCATCTCACCGATGAGCCTGGCCCGGACCTGGCGGACGACCGGTCGCCAGTCCAGAGAATCATACCCGAGATGTGCAACCAGTTGCTCGGCGCTCATCGCCATGCCCCGTCGCCACAGGCCGCGGAGGGTCGCTCCCGCCCTCGGATTCCGCCACCAGGCCTCCCCGTGGTGCGCCTTCAGGTGATCGGTCAGCTGGGCATCGAGCATGAAGCAGCGCAGGTACGAGGCACCGTACATGCCGCTGTCGATCCCCAGGTACCGTTCCTCGGGCTCGCGGACGCCGGTCAGCAGGCCGGTGAGGCCGGCGTAGTCGGCCCGATGCAGCGCATCGTCGCCGCCCCGGTGCAGGCGCAGCTCGTAGAGCAGCCAGGCCGCCAGGCGGCGCATGGTGACCAGGTCGAAGAAGGCCGAGAGGTCAGCGAAGGCCTGCGCGTGCTCCGCCGGCATGCCCAGCATCTCCTCCAACCAGGCCGGCTCGGTCCGGAGCCTATCGAAGGTCATCGCGTAGCCCTCGGTCACCGCCGCGTCCCCGAGTTCGCGCAGCGACACGGGCAGCGACGCGTCGACGTGCAGGAAGTGCTCGAGGTGGCCGGTCTCGTGCAGCGCCGAGCTGTAGTCGTTCCAGCCGCCGCGCGGCTGGATCACCAGCCGAACGTCGCGCGGGGCGTTCACCACCGCCACGAAGGCGCGCGCCGACTTGTTCGGTCGGGCCTCCACGTCGAGCACCGCGCCCGCCTGGCCGTGGAGCTCGATCTCCATTCCGCGCAGGGTCGCCTCCACGGCCGGCATCAGGCCCCGCCCATCGAACCAGTTGTCCCAGCCACTGCCCCGGCCCAGGTACCAGAGGTCGGCCAGTGTGGCGTCGCCCTGCTCGATCTCGATCCTTGCCAGGAGGCGCCGCAGGGCCGCGAAGTAGGGCGTCTCGGATTCCGCGAGGAATGCCCGCATCTCCGCTCCGAGGAGATCGGGGTCGAAGCCGCGAGTGACCCGGACGAGGTCAACGTAGTCGGCATAGCCGAGGTTTGTGGCCAGCTCGTGTGTCCGGGCGAGGCGCTGAACCCGCAGCGGGTTGACAGCCTCAACGGCCTCGCGATACGAGGCGAACAGGGCGTTGCGCTCAGCGCGGCCACTGATCTCGCCGATCCGGGGGCCGACGGCGCGAAACGGCAACCGTTCCCCGCGCCAGATCACCACCGCGCTCGCCTCGGCCGTGCCGATCGCATCGGTCAGCGCCCCGACCTCGCGTTCGATGAATCCGTCGGTGGCGAAGGCGAGCAACGCGCGGTTGCGATCCGCCTCGGGGCCGCTCGCGTCGACGAGGGAGCGCAGCGCGTCAACCGCGCCACGGCTGAAGAGGTCGGCATGGCGCGCGTAGATCGGCCCGAGCGCCAGCTCATCGCGCAGCCCGGCGCGGTGCTGGTACTGCTCCTCCTCGGACTCGGCGAGGAATGCCTCCACGCTGCGTTCGTAGGCGGCTCGGTCGAAGGCGGCGGTTCGGCCGCTGCTGCGGGGGCTCATCGGCTCAGGCGTCTCCGTCTGCCCGCGCCGCGGGAGCGTCCGCGGTGACGGCCGCGCCGACCAGTCCGGTGCGCTCCGCGGCGGCACCCACGAAGTCGCGGAAGAGTGGGTGCGGTCGATTCGGCCGGCTCTTCAGCTCGGGATGTGCCTGGGTCGCCACGAACCACGGGTGGTCGCGCAGCTCGATGTACTCGACCAGCCGCTCGTCGGGCGAGACGCCGCTGAACCACATGCCGGCTGCGCCAAGGCGGTCGCGGTAGCCGTTGTTGACCTCGAAGCGATGCCGATGACGCTCATAGGCGATCTCCGTGCCGTAGGCGCCACGGACGAGCGACCCCTCCTCCAGCCGGGCCGGGTAGAGGCCGAGCCGCATGGTGCCGCCCTTGTCGGTGACATCGGCCTGGTCGGGCATCAGGTCGATCACCGGATGCTCGGTGAAGACGTTGAACTCGGAGCTGTTGGCGTCATCGGTCTCGAGGGCCATTCGGGCGAACTCGATCACCGCGCATTGCAGTCCCAGGCAGAGCCCCAGGAATGGCACCCGCTGCTCGCGCGCCCAGCGGATGGCGCGGATCTTGCCCTCCACGCCGCGGTACCCAAAGCCACCCGGCACCAGCACCCCGGCGACGCCGGCCAACTCGTCGGCGACCTGCTCGGGCTCGATCCGCTCGAGGTGCTCGCTGCGGATCCAGCGCACCTTCACGTCGACACGGTGGTGAAGGGCGGCGTGCTTGAGCGCCTCGCTGACGCTGATGTAGGCATCGGGGAGCTCGGTGTACTTGCCGACGATGGCGATCTCCAGCTCCGGCCGCGGCGTCCGGATGCGGCTGACCAGCTCCTGCCAGTCGTGCAGGTCGGGCTCGGTGCTCGGGATCTCCATCTCGCGGGTGATCAGCTTGCCAAGGCCGGCCCGCTCGAGCTGGAGCGGCACTTCGTAGATGCTGTTGGCGGTCTTCAGCGGGATCACCGCGTGCACGTCGACATCGGTGAAGAGGCTGACCTTGTCGAGGATCTCGTCATCGATCGGCTCATCACTGCGCAGGATGATCACGTCGGGCTGAATGCCGATCCCGCGCAGTTCCTTGACGCTGTGCTGGGTCGGCTTGGTCTTCAACTCGCCGGTGGCGCCGATCTGCGGCAGCCACGTCACATGCACGTACAGCACGTTGCGGCGGCCGACATCCTTGCGCATCTGGCGGATCGCCTCGAGGAACGGCAGGCTCTCGAT
>JAOUHE010000120.1 GCA_029865285.1 Chloroflexota bacterium | reverse complement strand
GCCCTCTCCGCCGCCCTCGCCACCGAACGTTGCGATCAGCCCGTCGATGAGCGCCTGCCTGTCCGCGTCCGAGAGGCTGGCTGCAGGATGGGTGAGCGTATAGACCCAAGGCGGCATCTCCCCCTCGCGCACCTTCTCGGCCGATTCGTCACGCTCGCCGCCGGGCTCCGACCAGTTGAGCTTTGCGCGGCCCTCGTCTACGTCACGCTGTACGAGCCACGAAACCGGCGCGATGTTCGAGTACCACGGCCACTCGGTGTGGTTGCTGTGGCAATCGGTGCACGCAACGTTTGCCAGTGCCTGCGTTGCTGCAGAGTCCCAGGCCGGCTCGACCACGACCGGCGGATTGGTGTGGTCGCGGCCGTACGGGACGAGCTGGATGGCGAGCAGTCCGACCACCGCCACCAGCCCCGTCATCTTGAGGATTCGCTTCAGCATCGGTTTATTCTCGTGGCTATGGTTGACCGAGGCAGGATGACGCGCCGGGGGTCGCCGGCACAGGGCCAAACGGCACGCGCCCGGGGGCGAACGCCCTGGAGGCGAGCGCCCTGAGAGGGGCCTTGGTCACGGCTCCCAGATTCCCAGTCCGGCCTCGCGCGCTTCCCGCTCGGCGGGGCGGAAGAGCGAGTCGTGGTACTTCACGTCGGGCGGGAACGTCACCACGCGGGCCAGGCCGGCGCGCAGCAGCTCCAGGTTGACGAGGGTCCAGCCGCCCCCGTCGCCGCGTACCCACACGTAGCGCAGCAGCCGCCCGAATCGGTCCGTCTCCGAGACGTCCTTCTCCAGGATGATCTCCCGTTCGCCGAGGAGTTCGCTGTTGGCGGTGCGCGCCTCCAGGGAAAACGGCTCGGGCGTATCACCGATCTCGGTCGTGTCGATCCCGGTGTAACGCACCCGGTACTCGACGCCGCCGATCTTGACGCGAATCGTGTCGCCGTCGGTCACCGACACGAGGGTCGCGGCCTGCGTCGGTCCGGTGGGCGCCAGGCCGCTGCCCGAAGCTGGGAAGGACGTCGGCGCGGCGGGCGCTGCGCACGCCGCCAGTGCGGCAAGCAGTGCCGCGGCCGCCGCGGCCGCTACGGGGGTTGCCCCGCGACGGGAATGCCTGCTGATCATGCCGACGAGTATGCGGCCGGGGCCTCCGTCGCTCCTCGTGTTCCACCGGGCGGATCCAACGATCACGCACCGGTCAGGGAGAGGCCGAAATTCCCGGGTGGGGCAACTTCCGGACCATATCTCGCCCGAAAAGGGGCTGAATCGGGCTGGATCGGTCCAAGGTTGATCGTTAGATCCGCTCCGTGGAACAAGGCCGGCGAGCGGGACCGGCGAGCGGGACCGGCGAGCAAGACGTGGCCAGCGGGACGTGGCCAGCGGGACGTGGCCAGCGGGACGTGGCCAGCGGGACGTGGCCAGCGGGACGTGGCCAGCGGAAACCGGCCACGACTCAGCCGAGCAGCCGCTCCAGGTGGTAGGGCAGCATCTTTGCCCACCACGGCCAGTCGTGGTTCACGTCGTGGCCCCAGTAGTCGGCCACGGCGGGGATGCCAAAGGACGCGAGCACCGCTTCCATGGCGCGGGTGTCCTCGACCATCTCGTCCTCCCACGCCCCCTGCCCCACGCACAGCGCGATCCGCGCCCGGCGGTACAGCGCAAGCCGCGCCGGGTCGACCGCGCCTGAAAGGTAGTCGAGTGGTGAGGCCGCCACGACCGAGGGATCCAGGTACTCCCCGATGAACCGGCTCAGCCGGTACACGCCCGATATGACGAGCAGCCCGTCCACCAGCTCGGGGTGTCGCACGAAGAGGCTGCTCGAGTGGAAGCCGCCCATCGAGCAGCCGCTCGCCCACACCGTGGCACGCCCGGTCTCGGCTCGCATGAGCGGCAGCAGCTCGTCGACCAGGTAGCGGTCGAAGTCGTTGTGGCGAAGCGCGCGTTCCGCGGGCGGCTTCTCCTCCGCGGTCCAGGACTGCCAGTCGATCCCGTCGGTCACGTACAGGGTCACCCGTCCCGCATCGATCAGGTGGCGGATCGACTCCACCATCCCGAAGTTCTCCCAGTCCCACACACGCCCGTTCATGGAAGGAAAGGCAAGGATCGGCTGGGCGCCATCGGCCACACCCGAGTCCGCTGAATAGCGACGATGCTCGAGGTCGTGGCCCAGGGCGGGGGAGAAGGCGAGGCGCGTATCGGTCTTCATCAGGCGGTCTTGGCCTGGATTGCCCGGGCGGCTGCCGTGACGCGGGCCTCATCGGGGTCGTGAAGGATGTACCCGTAGTCGCCGATGGCCGGCGCGAAGATGCCGGAGATCGGCGTGTGGGCGGCCACCATGTCGCCATAGGCGCCGAGCACCTGTTCGTGGCTCAGCTCGTACGCAAACCGATGCTTGCGCCCGACGTAGGCGCAGGCGAACGCCCGGCTCGGCACCTGGTCGATCTGCCCGTGGACGACCATGCTCGCCCAGGCCCGATAGAAATCGATCTCGTTGGCGATGTTGAACATGTCGGTGGTCATGCCACCCGGCGGCCGGACGTTGATCTCCAGCGGGGCGAGGGTGCCGTCGGGGAGCCGGAAGAACTCGAAATGGAAGGGGCGCTCCCGGATCCGGAAGGTGCGCACGATGGCCCGGCCGGCGGCCTCCACGTCGGGCGGGATGCTGCGCGTGATGCAGTACCAGATGTCGGTGTTGTCGTTGACCGCTTCCATCACGCCGGTGCTGTAGTAGAAGCTGCTGTCGAAGGCGACCTCGCCGTGCCGGTCCGCGAGGCCGTCGTAGGTGAGCAGCGTCCCGGTCAGGTACTGCTCCAGGATGTAGTTGACCGGCGGCTTCTCGGCCAGGTAGCGCTCCAGGTCGGCGTCGTTCTCCAGCTTGAAGGTCGCCGCGGCCCCGACGCCAGCGTCCGGCTTGGCAACCAGCGGGTAGCCGACGGTCGCCGCGTACTCGCGGGCCGACCGCGCCGAGCGGCAGACGCGGCCGCCCCCGGGGGTCAGGCCGGCGCGCGCGAAGAGACGCTTCATGACCGACTTGCGCTTCATCCGCCCGATCTCCGCGGCCGTGATCCCCGGGATGTTGAAGTCGGTCCGCAGCCGGGCTTCAGCCTCGAGCCACCATTCGTTGAGGGAGTCGAGGCGGTCCAGCTTGCCGTACTGGGCGGTGAAGTGGCCAAGCGCCCGGACCAGCTGGTCGTAGTCGTTCATGTCGTGGACGCGGTAATAGGCGGAGAGTGCGTCGCGGAGTTCCGGCCGGAGCTCGTGGTCCGGGAGATCGGCGATGCCCAGCACGGTCGCGCCCTCGTCGCGGAGCGCGGCTGCGAAGAGGTACCAGTTCGGCGGGAAGTGCGGCGACAGGAAGACGAAGTTCATATAGCCGCGCAGTGTGCCGCGAGAAGGGGGCGTGGGCAAGTGGGGAGTGGAGTTCGCGTCCGGGCGCGGGCTCCTTACGCACCCCTCACGCACCGCGTTCCACCGGGCGGATCCAACGATCACGCATCGGCCAGGTTCGGGTCAGGATTCCCGCCCGGTGCAACTACCGGACCCTATCTCGCCCGAAAAGGGACTGAATCGGGCCATATCGGTCCAAGGTTGATCGTTAGATCCGTGGGGCGGAACATTTCCGGCATGTGTGCCCGGACCACGTGCGCGCCCTGCTCGAGCCACTCGAGTACGTTGTTACCTCGCCCACCGCCACCCGCCGGGCAGCGGCGTCTCGCCTTGGCGCGTCACCGTGCGGGCGGCAAACTGGGACTCGGCGACGCCCTGATCGCCGGGGTCGCTGCGGAGCTGGACGCCACGGTCATCACTCGCAACCGCCCCGATTTCGAGCGGCAGGGGATCCCGGTCCTGACCTACTGACCGATCGACCTACTGACCGATCGACCGATGCCGAGCGGCCAGCAGGCCTCTTGAGGGTCTAGCCGGCGAAGAAGGCGTTGATCGCGGCGGTGTCGTCGGAGAACGCCCAGCGCTCGGTGATCTTCCCGTCGCGCATGTGGTAGATCTCCGCCGTCTTATAGGTGAAGCTGCGGTCGCCCATTGAAGCGGTGGCGGTCACCATGGCGATCGCGTGATCGTCATTGGCCACCACGTCGTGCAGCTCGACGCTGAACGAGCCGCCGGCATCGGCCATCCCGGACCAGCGCGCGGCGACGGCTGCCTTGCCATGGATGGGCTCGGCGCTGCCGATCTCGTGCCAGACGACGTCATCGGCCAGGCTGTCGATCATGGCCTGCATGTTGCCGTTCTTCATGGCAGCGGTCTGCTCGCGGACCAGGGTGGCATTGGGATGCTCGGACATAGGTTCCTCCTGTGGGTACGTGAGTCGGCGCTAGGCGCCGGGCGCGCGGAACGCGGGGGACAGCTTTGCAGCGGCGTCGAGGTCCTCGGCGGTCATGAGCGGGACGCTGCGAAGGCTCGAGAACGCTCCTGAGCTGGAAAGCTTCAGGCTCGCGGCCGTTGCCGCGGCATGGTCGGGAACGTCGACGAGGGCGTAGAAGTCATCGGAGCCGAAGCCCCAGTAGAGCGTTTCGAGCGTGCCGCCTACGGACGCGACTGCAGCCTTGCCGGCTGCCAACCGGGCGGTGCCGCCCTCTTTCAGCAGGCCTGCCGCTCCGGCGGCGGTGTAACTGCCGATGACGAGGTACTTGGCCATGGGTCCTCCTGTTCGTGCGTCCGGTTAGGGTACGCCGATCCGGTGACGGGTGCCGACCACCCCAGGCGGGCGTATCCTCCGCGACATGAATGGACCGATGAGCCCGATGACCGAGCCGACCCACCTCCGTACCCCCGACGGGCGGAGCCTCGACCTGTACGTCGCCGGGCCCGATGGAGGCGGGACGCTCGTCTTCTTCCACGGGTCGCCGGGATCGGGCCGGCTTGACCGCGCGGTGGTCGAGGCTGCCGCCGAGCGCGGGATGCGCACGGTGAGTTGGAGCCGGCCGGGGTACGGCAGCTCCACGCGGCTGGAGGGGCGCAACGTCGCCAGCGTGGTGGCCGACACCGCAACGGTCCTGGATCACCTGGGTGCGGAGAGCTGCCACGTCATCGGCTGGTCGGGCGGGGGACCACACGCGCTCGCGGTCGCCGCCCTGCTGCCGGAGCGGGTGCGGGGTGCTGCGACCATTGGTGGCGTGGCTCCGTATCCCGCCGAGGGGCTCGATTGGCTT
>JAOUHE010000011.1 GCA_029865285.1 Chloroflexota bacterium | reverse complement strand
GCGGCGGACGCCTCATGGGGGATCACAGCCGCGACGGACTCATCGAACCCCTCGTGCGGGCGGGGTGGCGGTCGCATTCAGCGCGACCGGTCGCGACTTCGAGATTGCGATCGCCATCGCGATCACCGCCTTCACTCCCACCGTCGCCCTCGCGACGGTGGTGGGGCCACTTATCGAAGTGCCGGTCATGCTCCTCTTCGTCTGGTCCGCCACGCGCATGCGAGCCGGCCTCTTCGGGGCAGCAGGGATTGCCCCCACCTAAGTCGCCGATCCCGCCCTGCTGGGCATTGGCCCCGCGGTCGGGGCGGCGATCGCTGCCCTCGAATACCGGTTCACGCTGGCGGAGCCGAGCAGCGCGCCAGGAAAGCCGAAGGGCCGACCCGGTGACGGGTCGGCCCTTTCGATATTGCGGAAGAGCGGCTAGCGGATATCCACCCCTGCGCCAGCCTCGGCCATCTTGGCCTTCACGGCCTCCGCCTCTTCCTTGGTGACGCCCTCCTTCACCGCCTTGGGGGCGGCGTCGACGAGGTCCTTCGCCTCCTTCAGGCCGAGGCCAGTCAGCTCGCGGACCGCCTTGATCACGAGGATCTTGTTCGGGCCGACCTCGGTCAGCACCGCGTCGAACTCGGTCTGCTCCTCGGCTGGCGCGGCGGCGCCTGCATCGCCTCCGGCTGTCGGGGCTGCGGCAACCGCCACCGGGGCGGCCGCGGTGACGCCGTAGCGCTCCTCGAACGCCTTCACAAGCTCGGAAAGGTCGAGGACGGTCATGCTGTCGATCGCCTCGAGAATCTCATCCTTGGTCAGTGTCTTGGCCATGGGTTGGTACGCTCCTTGTTCTTCCGTTGTTCTTCGTCAGGCGGCGGAGCCGCCCTCGCTTGCTCGCTTCTTGTCGGCCACTGCAGTCAGGACGCCGACGAGGTTCCTCAGGTTGGCTGCCAGGACGCCCGCCATCCCCGCGATCGGGGCGACCAGGCCGCCGGCCAGCTTGCCGAGCAGCACGTCGCGGCTCGGCAGGGTCGCCAGTCGCTGGAGGGTGGCGGCATCCACCGCCAGGTTCCCCAGCAGGCCACCCCGCACGGTGACCACCTTGCTGTACGGGCGGAAGGCCTCCTGCAGCGCCTTCGCCAGGGCGACCTCGTCGCCGGAGATGGCAGCCACCGCGGTCGGCCCGGTGAGCATCGGCTTGAGCTCGGCTCGGCCCGCTTCGTCGGCGGCGAGCTTCAACAGGCGGTTCTTGGCGACATGCAGTTCCACACCGCTGGCGCGCAGGGTCCTTCGCACCGACTGCATGTCGGAGACCTTGAGGCCCCGGTAATCGGCCACGGCCAGCGCAGAGCTGTTGCGGAGCATTTCCGCGAGCTCGGTGACGGCCTGGCGCTTTGCATCGGTTGGCATTGCGTCCTCTTCTCGTACCTCCGTGACAATGAAAACGGTCCTCGCGCACGCACTCGGCACGAGGACCGTCTCCGGTCGATCTCACTGCCTCGGCGTGCCGCCGGCTTCGGCCGGCAATTCTGCCCGGGGCTTGCACCCGGGTCGCATCGCTGTCTGTGGCGACTCTTCGGTTATCCCGATGAGTTGATTCGGTCTCTTACCTCACTACGCGGTGGCGGCGGCCAGCGCTGACGGGATGTCGATACGGACGCCGGGTCCCATGCTCGGTGCAAGGGTCAGGGTGCGCATATAGGTGCCCTTGGCGCCCGATGGCTTCGCGCGCTGAACGGCGTCGACCAGGGCGATGATGTTGGCGCCGAGCTGCTCACTGCCGAAGCTGATCTTCCCAACCGGCGCATGCACGATACCGGCCCGGTCAACCTTGAACTCGATCCGGCCCGACTTGATCTCCCCCGCCGCGCGCTCGATGTCAAAGGTGACGGTCCCCGACTTTGGGTTCGGCATCAGACCGCGCGGTCCGAGCTTCTTCCCGAGCCGACCGACCATGCCCATCATGTCGGGCGTGGCGATCGCCACGTCGAATTCGAACCAGCCGGCGTCGATCTTCTTGACCAGGTCCTCGCCACCCACCTCGTCGGCACCGGCGCGGAGAGCCTCCTGGGCCTTCTCACCCTGGGCGAAGACGATCACCCGGGTCGTGCGGCCGGTTCCGTGCGGCAGGACGACAGTCCCGCGCACCAGCTGGTCGGCGTGGCGCGGATCGATGCCGAGACGCAGGTGCGCCTCGACCGTCGCGTCGAACTTGACGGTCGAGACCCGCGGCAGCAGCTCACATGCCTCTTCCACGGTGTAGCGACGTTCCGCCTCGATCAGTTTCGCCGCCTCGAGGTACTTGCGGCCATGGCGAGCCATCAGTCGGCCACCTCGATGCCCATGCTGCGGGCCGTGCCCGCCACGATGCGCATCGCGTGCTCGATGTCGTTGGCGTTGAGGTCAGCCATCTTCGCCTCGGCGATCTCGCGGAGCTGCTCCTGGTTCACCTTACCGACCTTGGTGCGGTTCGGCTCCGCCGAGCCGCTCTCCACCCCGGCGGCGCGCTTCAGGAGCGCGGCGGCCAGCGGCGCCTTGGTCACGAAGGTGAACGAGCGATCCTCGAAGACGGTGATCTCGGCCGGCACGACGTAGCCGGTCTGGCTCGCGGTGCGCTCGTTGAACGCCTTGATGAACTCCATGATGTTGATGCCGTGCTGACCCAGCGCGGGGCCGATCGGCGGGGCGGCGGTCGCCTTTCCGGCGGGCGCCTGCACCTTGAGGATGGTGCGGATCTTCTTTGCCATTCGTTCCTCCGAGGTTCGATCGGGGCGGGTTGCGCCCCTCCCTCTCGCTTGCGACGGCCACGGTGGCCGCCATGGTTCCTAGAGCTTGTCGATCTGCAGGAAGTCGAGCTCGACCGGGGTCTCCCGGCCGAAGATGCTGACGAGCACCTTCACCTTGTTGCGCTCCGGGTTCACTTCGTCCACGGTACCGATGAACTCGGCAAACGGGCCGTCCTTGACGCGGACGCTCTGTCCCTTGCTGAACTGGAGCTTGAACTTCGGCGCCTCGACCCCCATCTGCTTGAGGATCTTCTTGACCTCGCCCTCCATGAGCGGGGTCGGCCGGTTGCCGGATCCGACGAAGCTGGTCACGCCAGGCGTGTTGCGCACGACGTACCAGGACTCATCGGTCATCACCATCTCGACCAGGACGTAGCCGGGGAAGACCTTCTTGTTGACGGTCTGCCGCTGGCCGTTCTTGATCTCGATCTCCTCCTCCATCGGGACGAGGACCTGGAAGATCTGGTCCTCGACACCCATCGATTCGATCCGATGTTCGAGGTTGGCCTTGACCTTGTTCTCGTATCCGGAGTAGGTGTGGATCACGTACCACTGCTTGCTGGTGCGCTCGGCGGCGTACGGGTCGTCGGGCTGCGGGGCCTCCCGCGACAGTCGCGCGGCCTGGCGTGCCTCGTTCTCGCGTACCTGCTCGTCTTTCATCACAGAATCTGCTCCACGCCAAAATGCAGGACGCCGTCAAGCACCGCAATGTAGATCCCCACCGCGATCGAGACGGCGATGACGATCAGCGTCAACTTGACCACCGTCTCGCGGGTGGGCCAGGCGACCTTCTTGAGTTCTGACCAGGCCTCGAGGAGGTACTGGCGGAGGCGACGGAACACAGTGCTTTTCGCTTGCTCCTACGTTGGATTGTCTGACGGTGCTGGCAGGGGCGACAGGACTCGAACCTGCAACCGCTGGTTTTGGAGACCAGTGCTCTACCAGTTGAGCTACACCCCTCCGACGGTCAGCCTACTTCGTCTCCCGATGCAGGGTGTGCTGTCGGCAGCGCGGGCAGAACTTGTTGAGCTCCAGACGCCCGGGGTCGTTCTTCTTGTTCTTCCGGGTGCTGTACGTGCGCTCCTTGCAGGTCGTGCACGCCAGTGCGATTACCGGGCGATTCTCAGCCTTGGCCACAGTTCGTTTCCCTGTCCGAACCACCCGGCGCCGCCCATGCTGAAAAAGGACGGAAGACCGGGGGAGATGAGCGGATTCTAGGGCTCAGCCGGTCGTACTGTCAACGACCTTGGCCGGCGGGTCGCGGCGCACGAGCACGATGCGGGTGAAGGGCAGACGTATGTCGCTGAATACCTCGATGCTCACCAGGAAGCCGATGAAGATGAGCAGGACACCCAGGAACTCACCGAGGAAGAAGGACCAGGTCACGCCGAAGCGGTTCAGGCCGCTAGTCCAGCCGGGGATGAAGCCGCCGAGCGCGATGAGCAGCGTGGCCGGTACCCGAGAGTTGAGCGTCCCGGCACGGTGGGCGCGAACGGCACCCGGGATGCTGGCGAAGAAGTTGACCGTCACCGCCACGGCACGTCCAACTGCCCCGATCACCGGCGGCCCGCCCTCGATCCGCAGGAGACGGCGCTTTGGCATGAAGATATATGCGGAGTAGACCGCGCCGAAGACGAGCGCGAAGGCGCCGGTGATGTTGAACGGCGGCGTGATGATGCGGAGGTCGCTCGGGAAGGCGGTGCCGATCGGGACCCCGGTCGCGGGATCGAGCGCATAGCCGGGCACGGCCAGTGGAGCGGTCACCACCAGCACCGCGACGATTGCCGATGCGACCAGCAGGATGGCCGCCGACGCGTGCGCCACCCAGCGGCGGTCGAAGCGGGTGAGCAGCGCCAGGACGAGCGCGCCGACCGCGGAGAAGACGACCACCTCGGCCACGGCCGCGCCGGACGCTGGCACGCCCTCTTTGGCGCGCGCCGCCGCGGCCAGGATGCTGAAGAGTCCCCCGGCGAACAGGCTGAACGCCACGAAGTAGCCGAACCGGGTCCGATTGAGCAGGTAAACCGTCCCCAGCCCGAGGTACGACGCCACGCCGAAGGCGCCGATCAGGTACCAGGTTCGGTAGAGCGGCTCGTTCCAGCCCCAGGCGCTGCCGACGAACTCGGTGCCTGCGCTGATCCCGTACCAGACCAGGCCGATCGCCCAGACCAGCTGGAACGGCTGCCGCCGCCGCAGCCACTGGTCGGCAACCATGGCAGCGAAGACGAACGACAGCAGCGACGAGAGGAGAGGCAGCACCACGTTGAAGCTCACCGTCGACCGGACCTCCTGCGCGCGCTGGATGTGGAGCCCACGTCCGGGTTCGAACCGGAGACCTCTTCCTTACCAAGGAAGTGCTCTGCCTGCTGAGCTACGTGGGCGTGCGCTGGATTCTGCCGGAGTCGATGGAGCGTCGGCAACCATCGGTCTTTATCAGTAAATCTGTGTATTGGATCCGCCCGAGTGAGACCGGTTCGTGTGTTGCCGAACGAGTGGCGATGGTGGGCAGGGAGGGAATCGAACCCCCACAGTCGAAGACGGCTGATCTACAGTCAGCGGAGCTCACCACCTGCTCAACCTACCCACGGATCCCGATCGACAGGGGTGCGCTGTCGACCGGACGGGAGTATAGCGAACGACCGAGCGACACCTCAAGCCTCCGCCTTTTCCCCGTCGCTGCAAACGAGCCGGTTGGGCCCTGGGTCCGTCGGCGCAGCACCCGGACTCAACGAGAACGACCCCCCGTCGAAACGGGAGGTCGTTCTGCCACTGCGATGACGTTGGAAGTCAGGCGGTGGGCGGGAGCGGGTGCCGCATCCGCAGGACGACCGCGTACAGCCCCGATGCGACGAGCAGCAGCAGGCAGATCAGAAAGCCGAACCAGCCGATCACCCCGAGCCACGATGGGCCACTCTCCCAGTAGCTGCCGGCCTGGCCGGAGGCCGACAAGAGGAACAGGACGACCCCGGCGACGAGTAGGGTGAGGGTCGATTTCCAGGTTGGGCGCATAGCGGAATACCCCTGCCTTATCGAGGTCACCGGCGCTGAGGTGGGAATCGCGACCTCAAACGCGTCGGTGGCTGACACGATCCACGCAGTCTGCGCTTACCGCTGGCAAATAGATACTTTCGGGCCGTCAGCGGGCGGTGCGCTTCCCATGTTGGCGAGATCGGAATTGCCCAGTTATGGGCGAGCACCATGACCACCAGCCACACCGCGAGGCCAGCCAGCGCCCAGGGCCTGATAAGCGCACCAGAGTCTCCATGCTTTGGCCTCAGAAGCACGGCGCAAAACTGGGCCAGGGTCCGGTCCACTTCGCCAACGGCACGTCAACCCCCATCGAACTGGTGTAGACGGCGTCATCGGCATCGGTGAAGACGATGCTGCCCTGGTCCCAGTTGAAGTCGAAGTTGTGGGTAGTGCGCGCCCTCGTACCGCCAACCGGGAGCCACAGTTCTCCGTCAATGACGGCTCCGCGCAGGCCACAGTGCGTGAGGAATGTGTAGTCATATCGCACCCCGTACTCCGGATCGACGATGTCGATCATCGGCGGGAACGGGGGTGACTCGGTGGGCTGCGGTATCGGCTGGCTCACGAACCCGCACCCGGCCAGCAGTAGTAGGACTGCCAGCACAGCGACGACGTCTGCCCGCCTCATGAACGCATCCGGGTGAAGACCGCCCACATCGCGTGCTCCCCGCAAATGATGGAGCCGACGCTCGGACTCGAACCGAGAACCTGCGGTTTACAAAACCGCTGCTCTGCCATTGAGCTACGTCGGCCTCGGGCCGATTCTAGACGGGCGCTGCGGCAGATCGCTGGCGAACCACTTCGAACAGCAGCAGGGCGCCCGCCGTCGCAGCGTTGAGGCTTCCCACCTGGCCGGTCATCGGAAAGCGCACCAGCAGGTCGCAGCGCCGGCGCATCGGGCCTGAAACGCCGCTCCCCTCGCTGCCGATGACGATGGCCAACGGGCCACGCAGGTCGGCCTC
This sequence comes from Chloroflexota bacterium, assembly GCA_029865285.1. Lineage (GTDB taxonomy): Bacteria > Chloroflexota > Limnocylindria > QHBO01 > QHBO01 > CF-167. Next base: position 14,375 of record JAOUHE010000011.1, on the reverse strand, counting down.
CCACGCGGTTATCGGCGCATCCTGGTAACCGGCAACGAGTCGCACGCCGCGGTCGTGGAGTTCGCGAACCGTTTCGCCGAGCGCCTCGACGCGAGCAAGAAGCAGGTGCTCGGAGGCGCCCGCGGACGACTTCACCGCCGCCGCGGAGAGCGGCGCGGCTCCACGCTCGGGAAAGACCACACCGTCCACGCCGGCCGCCTCGGCCGAGCGGAGCAGCGTCCCGAAGTTGGTGGGGTCCTGGAGATGCTCGAGGAGCAGGATGAGCGGCTCGTGTCGGCGTGCGACGGCGCGCCCGAGCATCTCGGGGAGATCCGACCAGCGACGCTCCTCGACCTCGAGCAGGACACCCTGGTGGCCGTCGAACCCGGCCAGTTGACGCACGCGGTCGGGGTCCACCGTTTCGACCTCCACCGATGCGCGGCGTGCCGCGGCCAGCAGCGCCTTCAGCTCGGGACCGGGGCGCGAGGCGCGGGCAACGAGCAGACGACGCGCCGGTCGCCCCGCTGCGAGCGCCTCGACCACCGGCCGGCGCCCACCGATCCACTCCGTCACTCGGCGGGCGCCTTGGCGGAGACGACGGCGATCGCATATGCGGCAATCCCCTCGCTGCCGGCGAAGCCAAGCCCGTCGGACGTGGTTCCCTTGACGGCGACGCGATCGGAGGCGATGCCACAGAGACCGGCGATGCGAATGATCATCTCGTCGCGACGCGGGGCCACCGCCGGGTGCGGAGCGACGATCACGAGGTCGATGGAGGACGGTGCCCAACCGGCGGTCGCCAGGCGCTCTACCGCCTCTTCGAGCAACGCGCCGGAGTCGGCGCCGCGCCATCGGTCATCGTCTGGCGGGTAGAGGCTACCGATATCACCCGCCCCGGCTGCCCCAAGCAGCGCGTCGATCACCGCGTGCAGAGCGGGGTCACCATCGGAGTGCCCGGCGAGGCCCTCCTCTCCGGGGAACTTCAGTCCGCCGAGCACGAGCGCTCTCCCCGACTCCCGGCGGTGCGCGTCGAAGCCGATCCCGGCGCGCTGCCTGGACGCGACTGCCGGGACGGACATCGGCGACCCCGACACGGCCAGCACGGCGGCAATGCGCAGCTCGTCGCCGGGCTCGGTCATCTTCAGGTTGCCCGCCTCGCCGGGAACGGTGTGCACGGTGATCCCACCCGACGCCAGCGCGGACGCCTCGTCGGTCGCGGCGCGCCCCCACGCTCGCGACTCCTCCAGGGCCGCGCGCAGCTCGCCGAGCGTCGCCGCCTGCGGGGTCTGCGCGGCCATCAGTGACTCCCGGTCGACGGGGGCAATCACGCGACCCGTCGTGTCCACGCGCTTGATCGAATCGTGCAGTGGCACGACCGGTATGACGGCGTGTCCGAGTGCCACCGCGTCGGCGACTCGCAGCATGAGCGCACTCGAAGCGCCGGGACGCGCGGCATCGTGGACGAGCAGCGGCATGTCGTCGGGCATGCCGGCCGCCGTGAGCGCGGTGATCCCGGCGGTCACCGAATCGACACGCTCGGCGCCGCCGTTCACGAGCAGGCATCGGTCTGCAGCCTCCGCCGGCAGAGCCGCGGCGAAGCGCTCCTCGGCGCCGGCCGGGATGACGACCACGACGCGCTGCATGCCAGGTACCGCCAGCAGCGCGTCGAGACTCCACCGCCAGGCGGGGCGCCCGTGCAGCTCGATCCACAGTTTGTCGGCACCCATTCGCCGGCCAGCGCCGGCAGCCACCAGCACGGCCACCATCGGCCGCTGTGGCTCACTCATCTAGGCGTCGCGTGGCTGGGCGAAGATCATCCGCCCGGCAACCGTCTGCAGCACACGGGTCACGGTTATCCCGACCTCGCGCTCCAGGAAGCTGCTTCCGCCTTCCACCACGATCATCGTCCCATCGTCGAGGTAGCCGACCCCCTGCCCGGGCTCCTTCCCCTCCTGGATGATCTTGACGGTCATCTCCTCGCCGGGATGGACGACTGCCTTGATCGCGTTTGCCAGCTCGTTGAGGTTGAGCACGCGGATCCCCTGGATCTCGGCCACGCGGTTGAGGTTGAAGTCGTTGGTCAGGATCGCAGCGTGGTGATCGCGGGCGAAGGCGACCAGCTTGGCGTCAACCTCGCCGATCTCCGGGTAGGTCTCCTCGCTCACCTCGACCGGGGAGAGCGAGTCCTTCTGCAGTGCGGCGAGCATCTCCAGCCCTCTCCGTCCCCGGTTGCGGCGCATCGCGTCGGGCGAGTCGGCGATGCGCTGCAGCTCGTCGAGCACGAAGCGCGGCACGACCAGCGTCCCGAGGATGAAACCGGTGCGCCCGACATCCACGATTCGACCGTCGATCACCGAACTCGTGTCCACCACGACGAGTTGCGATCCGCCCCTGCGGCGACCACCGGGAAGGATTCCCCCAATGGCCGGGACCAGCACATCCCGTTTGTAGAGCGTGGCACCGAGCATCCCAAGGGCGAGAACGATGGCCACCGTGGGTGGCAGGATCGAACCGGCGGTGCCACCAATGGCTGAGAGCGGAATGCCTGCCAGCACCCCCATCAGCAGCCCGATCACAATCCCCGCCACCCCGAGCGCGAATTCCCCGGCGCCGGCCTGGGCCAGCCTGTCCACCGCCCACCGGGCAGGTCGAACCGTGATGTACGGGATCGCGAGGTACCCGAACAGCAAGGAGGCGACCACCACGGCCACGAGGAAGGCAGGCCGATTCGCCTGGCTGATTCCGCCGCCCGCGCGCTCGAGGATGAGGAGGCCAAGGCCGAAGCCGAAGAAGGTCCCCAGCAGAGCTCCGACGAGCTGAATGATCTTGGTCATGGACCGATGATTCCGTTGATGAATCGATGTCGCGGGCCGGATGAACCGATGAACAAGGATGAACGTCGCCCGCGTCCGCCATTCAGCGGGCGGACACCTTAGCACGGGGTCACCCGTGCGGCAATGATCGGACTAGATGGTCGCCGGTTCGACGAGAGCCAGCTGGAGCGCCTCGCGCAGGTCGGTTGCCTCGAGGACCATCCCTCCTCCGCCGCCCCTCCTCGCGGGGGTGGCCCCCGCGCTCCGGTGTGGCCCCGTGACCAGCCGCTCGAAGCCGAGTCGAAGAGCCTCGGACATACGCCGATCAGCCCGCGATGCGGCTCGCACCCGGCCCGACAGCGACAGCTCGCCGGCGAGCACCGTTCCGGCCCGGACCGGTCGCTCCCGGAGTGATGAGGCAAGTGCCGTGGCCACGGCAAGGTCGGCCGCCGGCTCCTCGATCCGCAGGCCGCCGGCGACGTTCACGTACACGTCATGTCCGGTCAGATTCAATCCTGCATGGCGTGCCAGCACGGCGATCAGCATGAGGACTCGGTTGACGTCGATCCCGGTCGTGGCGCGGCGCGGCGATCCGACCCCCGATGGCGCAACGAGCGCCTGGATCTCCACGGCGAGAGGCCGCGATCCCTCGATGGCGATGGTGATTGCGCTGCCCGCAACCGGAGGCTGCTCAGACTCCAGGAAGAAGCGGCTGGCATCGGCAACCTCGACGAGTCCGTCGGTCCGCATCTCGAGCACGCCCACCTCTTCCGTCGAGCCGTAGCGGTTCTTTGCGGCGCGCACCAGGCGCGTCGATCCGAGCCGCTCGCCCTCGAGGTAGATCACAGCGTCGACCAGGTGCTCGAGCGTTCGCGGACCGGCGACGGTCCCCTCCTTGGTGACATGTCCGACCAGCGCGACGCACGACTGGCCGGCCTTTGCCACCTCGGCCAGCCGCGACGCGACCTCGCGCACCTGCCCGACGCTTCCGGCCGGCCCGCTCAGTTCCGCGCTGGTGAGGGTCTGGACGCTGTCCACCACCGCCAGCGCGGGGGCACTCGACTCGATGGCGCCGATGGCGGTGTCGAGATCGGTCGTGGCGACCAGTCCCAGTCCCTCGACGACGGCCCCGACGCGCTCGGCGCGACCGCGTACCTGTGCGGTCGATTCCTCTCCGGTGATGTACAGGGCGCCGTGGCCCGCCGCTGCGATCCGGCCTGCGAGTTGCAGCAGGAGCGTGCTCTTCCCGATCCCCGGGTCACCGCCGAACAGGACGATTGATCCGGGGACGAGGCCGCCGCCGAGCACGCGATCCACCTCGCCGATCCCGCTCGGCAGGCGCCCCGCCTCGGCGCTCGACACCTCGCCGATGGGTGAGATGGCCGCTGCGGCGGCTGCGGTCGCACGCCCGCGAGCGCGCTCCGCGGTCTTCCCGGTCGTGGCTCGCGCGACGACGGTCTCGACAAGCGTGTTCCACGCCTCGCAGGACGGGCACTGCCCAGCCCATTTCGGCGAGGAGGTGCCGCACTGCTGACAGACGTAGACGGAACGGATGGCTGGCACGGGTCGGGCCATCTTGCCACGACGGAGCATACGGCCGCGTTAGCGGACGATCAGCGGGCCTTGACCGGTTCCTTCTTCGGCGCCTTGCGCTCGATCACCAGCCCGTCGGGCGCCGCATCGACCACGATCGTATCGCCGGCCTCGAACGATGCGCTCAGCATGCGTTCCGCGAGGGGATCCTCGATCTGGTGCTGGATCTCTCGACGGAGCGGTCGGGCACCGAACGTCTGGTCGTATCCCTTGGCGATGATCGAGTCCTTTGCGGCGTCGGTCACCACCAGCTCCATCTGCTGCCCGGCGAGCTGCGCCGTGATCCGCATCAGCAGCAGGTCGACGATCTCCCGAATCTCCTCGCGTGTCAGCTGGCGGAAGACCACCGTCGCGTCGATCCGGTTCAGGAACTCGGGCCGGAACGCGTTCTTCAACTCGGCCAGGACCTTGTCCTTCATCCGATCGTAGTCGGCGACCGCCGTGGCGTCCTCGGTACCGCCGGCCCGGAAGCCCATGGAGGTGTCCCTCTGGATCTGCTGGGCGCCGACGTTGCTGGTCATGATGATGATCGTGTTGCGGAAGTCGACCCGGCGACCCTTCGCATCGGTCAGGTGGCCGTCCTCGAGGATCTGGAGAAGGATGTTGAAGACCTCGGGGTGCGCCTTCTCGATCTCGTCGAGCAGGATCACGCTGTAGCTCTTGCGCCGCACCGCCTCAGTGAGTTGCCCGCCCTCGTCGTACCCGACGTATCCAGGCGGAGCGCCAACCAGACGTGACACGTTGTGGCGCTCCATGAACTCGCTCATGTCGACCTTCACCAGGGCGTCCTCGCTGCCGAACATGAACTCGGCGAGCGCCTTGGCGAGCTCGGTCTTCCCCACGCCTGTTGGCCCCATGAAGATGAAGGAGCCGATCGGTCGCTTGGGATCCTTGAGGCCGGCGCGCGCGCGCCGGACGGCCTTGGAGATGATGTCGATCGCCTCCTGCTGGCCGATCACCCGCTTGTGCAGCGCGGCCTCCATGTTGAGCAGTCGCTCCGACTCTTCGGCGCTGATGCGAATCACCGGGATGCCGGTCCACATGCTGACGACCTGGGCGATCTCTTCCTCGGTGACCACCGGGGTCTCCTTGGCGGCCTCTTCCAGCCAGGCGGCGCGCATCTGCTCGATCCGCTCCTTGCCCTGGGTCTCCTCGTCGCGCAGCCGCGCCGCGGCCTCGTAGTCCTGCGAGGCGATCGCCTCGTCCTTCTGGACGGTCACGCCCTCGAGCGCACGCTGCGCCTCCTTGATGCTCGGCGGGGCAGATGCGTTGCGAAGTCGGACACGCGAGCCTGCCTCGTCGATCAGGTCGATCGCCTTGTCGGGCAGGGCCCGATCGGCAACGTAGCGGACCGACAGATTCACGGCGGCGCGCACGGCCTCGTCGCTGATCTTGACCTTGTGGTGGTCCTCGTACCGTGAGCGGATGCCGAACAGGATCTCGATCGCGTCATCGACCGTCGGCTCCTCGACCATCACCGGCTGGAAGCGCCGCTCGAGCGCAGCGTCCTTTTCGATGTACTTGCGGTACTCGTCGAGCGTGGTCGCGCCGATGCACTGCAGTTCGCCCCGCGAGAGCGACGGCTTGAGAATATTGGCGGCGTCGATGGCGCCCTCGGCGGCGCCGGCCCCCACCAGCGTGTGCAACTCGTCGATGAAGAGCACGCTGTCGTTTGAGTTGCGAAGCTCCTCGATGATCTTCTTGAGCCGCTCCTCGAATTCGCCGCGGTACTTCGTCCCGGCCACCAGCGATCCGATGTCCAGCGTGAGCACGCGCTTGCCCGCCAACGTCTCGGGAACGTCTCCGGAGACGATGCGGTGCGCAAGCCCCTCGGCGATTGCCGTCTTGCCCACTCCGGGCTCACCGATCAGCGCGGGATTGTTCTTGGTCCGGCGGCTGAGGATCTGGATGACGCGCTCGATCTCCTTCTCCCGACCGATCACCGGGTCGAGCTTCCCTGCGCGGGCCGCCTCGGTCAGGTTGATGCCGAGTTGATCCAGCGTGGGCGTCTTCGATGGCCGCTTGGTCTCTGGGGTCGGCGATGCGGCGGTGCCCTGCGACAGCACGTGGATCACCTGGTGGCGCACCTTGTCCAGGTTCACACCCAGGCTCTCGAGCACGCCGGCGGCGATCCCTTCGCCCTCGCGCACCAGGCCCAGCAGCAGGTGCTCGGTGCCGATGTAGTTGTGCCCCAGGCGCCGGGCCTCGTCGATGGCGAGTTCGATGACGCGCTTGGCGCGCGGCGTGAGGCCAACTTCGCCCACGACCGGGCGGTCGCCACGACCGATGATGAACTCGACGGCGGTGCGGACCTTCGACAACTCGACGTTCATGTTCTCCAGCACGCGCGCCGCGACGCCTTCGCCCTCCCGCACCAGGCCGAGCAGCAGGTGCTCGGTGCCGATGTAGTTGTGGTTGAAGCGCTGCGCCTCGTCCTGGGCAAGCGTAAGGACCTTACGTGCCCGGTCGGTGAACTTGTCGAATCGGTCCATGGTCGCGGTACCTGCCTGAATCGCCCGGTGGCCGACTGTGTGCCTCCGGACTTCGTGAGAGTGTACGGCACCACTGTTGGACGGTGCCTTCAATAGGTACTACGGGCTACGACAGCCGAACGCTCACTTGCGGAGGCTCAGGACTGCAACGTGGCCGACGAGAAACAAGAAGGCGGGCCGCTGGGCCCGCCTTCGTTTCTAGTGGAAAGGTCAACCCACTAGGACTTGGCCTTCTTCGAGGGCTTCGCCTCTTTCGCTGGGGGCTCCGGCTCCGCGGCAGCCTCGGGCTCGGGCTCGGGCTCAGCGGCAGCCTCGGGCTCGGGCTCGGGCTCAGCGGCAGCCGCTTCCTCGTCCGCGCGGAACTGGGCGAGCAGACCTGACTCGGCGAATGCGGCGGCCATCGTGTTGTCGATCCCCTCGTCCGGCTCGCTGATCGCATCCTCGGGTCGATAGTCCCGATCGCGACGATCGCGGCGCTCGCGGCGAGGACGCTCCTCGTAGCGAGGGGTCGGTGCCGGGACGCCCGGCGCCGGGTCTGATTCGGCCGGCGTTGGCGGCGCAGACCGCTCCTCGGCCTGTTTGAGCGAAAGGCCCAGGCGGTGCCGCTCGGAGTCGAGGCTGATGATCTTAAGCTTGAGGGTCTCCCCCTCCTTGACCACGTCGCCGGGATGCGCCACGCGCTGGCTCGACAGTTCGCTGATGTGGATGAGGCCCTCGAGGCCTTCCTCGACGCGGACGAATGCGCCGAAGTTCACGAGCTTGGTGACGGTGCCATCGATGACGTCGCCGATGGCGTATTTGGCCACCGACTCCTGCCACGGGTCGGGCTGCAGTCGTCGGATCGACAGGCTGATCCGCCCGCGCTCGTGGTTGATGTCGATCACCTCGGCCTCGACCTGGTCGCCGATGCCGTACGCGGTCTCCGGGTTGTTGACCTTGTTCCACGAGAGCTCGCTCTTGTGAACCAGGCCGTCGATCCCGCCCAGGTCAACGAAGACACCGAAGGGGGCGATGCTGCGGACCGCTCCGGTGACGCGCTGCCCCACCTGGAGGCTGCTGAACAGCTCGTCGCGCTTCTCGCGCCGCTCCTCGTAGAGTGCCACCTTCTCCGAGAGGATCAGGCGATTTGCCTTGCGATTGACCTCGAGGATCTTCAATCGCAGCGATCGACCGACGAAGGGCTGGAGCTTCTCCGCGATCTCCTGCGCTGCATCCCGTGGCTGCTCGTCACGCGGGCGCCGAGGGAAGTCCACGATCTGGCTGATCGGCACGAATCCGCGGACGCCGAGGTCCACGATCAGGCCGCCCTTGTTGTGGTCGATCACGCGGGCGTCGACGATCTCGCCGGCGTCGAAGCGCTCCTGCATGGCGCGCCACTTGCGCTCGAGCCCTGCTCGCCGCAGCGACAGGACGGCGTGCCCTTCAGGCGATTCGGGCTGAAGGACGTAGACGAGCACCTCGTCGCCGACCGACAGCTCAGAACGCGGCTCGTCGCCGTCCCTTGGTCCGCGGCGGCTCATCAACTCGCGGTTGGAGACGACGCCCTCGCTCTTGCCGCCGAAGTCGATCAGGATCTCGTCGGGATCGATGCGGACCACGGTGCCTTCCACCACGTCCCCGTGCTTGAGGCTCTTCACCTCGTTCGCCGGGTCGTCCAGGAGTTCGGCCATGGTCGTCGGTTCGGGACGTGTGTCCGGCACGATCTCCGGCTCTTCCGCAATCGGCTCTGCGACGGGTTCTGGCTCGCCAGGCGCCTCCGCGGCCTCTGATGCCTCGGCGGGAGGGTCGGCCTCGGCCGGCGCTGGCTCGGGCTCGACCGCGATCGGCTCCGGGGCCTCCTCAACCGCCATCGGCTCAACTGCGACCGGGGCTTCGGCGACGGGCTCGGTCTCGGCCGCCTCGGGCTCGATGGGTGCCTCGACCTCCTCGGTCTCCTTGGCGGTCGGCTCCTCGTCCGGCTGCGGCTCGAGCTGATTCGTTTCGTCGGTCAAGTGCGTGTACGCTCCTGCAATGCGATGTCCCTGCAACAACAACGCCCTCCATCCGTGGAGGGCGTCTCGTTCATCGCCTTCGTGTCAGTTCGAAGCTGCCTTCATGGTCGATCAGACGACTCGGGTGCTCCTCCGTAACGGCCGATGGGAACGACGCGCATCCGCGCATGGCTATGCGATTGTGTGATCCAGAGCCGCGGCAGCATACCACACGGTCAAGGACCCTCCGCCGTGCCTGAGCTGCCCGACCTGACGATCGTCGCCGAAGAGCTGGCGGACCGGATTTCCGGTCGCAGCGTGACCGACGTCTCAGCTCCGGCGCCGATCCTGGTGCGAGCCACTCCGCAGGATCTCCGCGCCCTGGTCGGCATGACCGTCGGGCCCGCTTCGCGGCGCGGGAAGTTCCTGCTCCTGCCGTTCGACGGGGAGGCGACAAGGCGCACCCTGGCGGCCAATCCGATGCTGGCCGGACGCTTCTGGCTCTTGGTCGAAGGTGGCGCCAAGGTCCGTGTCCGCACGGGCCTGCGCCTGCGCTTTGATGACGGAAGCGAATTGCGGTACGTCGACCGCGAGATGCTCGGCAAGCTGTACCTGGTTGACCCGGAGCGACTCGATTCGATCCCAGGCTGGCCGGAGATGGGCCCCGATGCCGATGACCCCGAGTTGACCATCGAGCGCTTCCGCGAGCGGATTCGCCGGCATCCCGGAGAGCTCAAATCGCTGCTCCGGAACCCGCGTTTCGTCGCGGGAATCGGCAACGCGTACAGCGACGAGATCCTGTGGGAGGCACGACTCGCCCCACTGCGAAGACGAAGCACCCTGCGACCTGACGAGATCGATCGGCTGTACGAGGCCATGCGACTCGTGCTGCGCGAGGCCACGACCCGCCTGAGATCACTCGTACCGCCCGACATCCATCTGCAGCACCGCGAATTCCTAAAGGTCCATCTCCGCGGTGGCGACGCATGCCCGCGTTGCGGGAACGTCCTGCGACAGATCGGCGGGAGTGAGGCAACGACGTTCTGCAGGACCTGTCAACCGCCGTTCTAGGGAATGATCAGGACCTGGCCGGGAACAATGGTGTCCGCGACCGTGATGCCGCTGGCAATCGCGATCGCGGCCGCGGTCGTTCCGAACCTCTCGGCAATCCCATTGAGCGTGTCGCCCACCTGCACCACGTAGGTCCGCGGCGTCGCCGCAGGCGTCGGGGAGTTTGTCGAGGCGGCGCTCGAGGTGGGCACCACCGTGGACAGCGGCGATTGGCTTGCGGATGCACCCGTCGTCGGCGACGCGGCCTGGCTTGCCGAGACTGGCGTCGGGTCGAGAGGCGTTGAGGTTGCGGTCGGGGTCACGCTCGCCCCGCCGCCGAGCAAGAAGTTACCGACCAGGACTGCGAAGACGAGCGCCGCCAGTGCCAGCAGCACCAGGCCAGCGCCGGGAGGATGTCGGCGGCCCGCACCGGTGCCCAGGCCGCGCCAGGCGGGCTCGGGTTCCACCACCTGGCGGGTGCGGAGGAAGGCGACATCGGGCGCCACCCTGGGCAGGCCGCTCGACGCGGCGAGCAATGCGGTTCGAGCTGCGGAGAAGCGTTCGCAGCGAGCGTGCGCCTCGGTCAGGCACAACTGGACCTGGCGCTGCCGAGCCAGGTCGGCGGGCGGCGTCAGCGCGTTGCAGCGATGCGCGAGATCGAACCCGTCGACGACGGTGCGGGCATCATCCGAGAGCGCCAGGAAGGGGCAGATCGGGTCCACGGGGTCGAGGATAGCAGCGGAACGGTCCGCCGCCGATGTCGACCGCGGCCGCTGCCGCCGCGTTGACGAAACTCCGCTGACCGGAAGGTCGACCGAGCGCATCGCGCTCGCGGCTGGAAATGAAATACCCCGGCGACGACCTATTTTCCCAGGGAGTTGCCCCCCAAGTATCTTCGGCGCTGGAGAGCTTAACTTCCGTGTTCGGGATGGGAACGGGTGGTTCCTCTCCGCTAGCGTCACCGGGGTAGATCTTCAATTGCCGTCTCTGCCGCTGGGGCAGGGACGGTGCGAACCTTGGATTGGAAGCGTCGATCGTCGTGGTGCCGGACGGTGCCGGCATTCCGAACGCGATCCAGCAACGTGCTAGACGCGTGAATTAGGTCAAGCCCTCGACCATTAGTACCGCTTCGCTGAACACATTGCTGTGCTTACACGTGCGGCCTATCAAACAGCTAGTCTCGCTGCGGTCTTACCCGGTTACCCGGTGGGGAACCTCATCTTGAGGCGAGCTTCGCACTTAGATGCTTTCAGTGCTTATCCCATCCGAACATACCTACCCAGCAATGCCATTGGCATGACAACTGGCACAACATTGGTTCGTCCACTCCGGTCCTCTCGTACTAGGAGCAGCTCCTCTCAAGTTCCCTACGCCCACGGCGGATAGAGACCGAACTGTCTCACGACGTTCTGAACCCAGCTCGCGTACCGCTTTAATTGGCGAACAGCCAAACCCTTGGGACGTACTTCCGCCCCAGGATGCGACGAGCCGACATCGAGGTGCCAAACGGTGCCGTCGATGTGAACTCTTGGGCACCATAAGCCTGTTATCCCCGGGGTAGCTTTTATCCGTTGAGTGATACCCCTTCCACTCGGAGGTACCAGATCACTAAGCCCGACTTTCGTCTCTGCTCGACTTGTAGGTCTCGCAGTCAAGCACCCTTATGCCTTTGCACTCTTCGGCTGGTTTCCATTCAGCCTGAGGGTACCGTTGGGCGCCTCCGTTACACTTTAGGAGGCGACCGCCCCAGTCAAACTGCCCACCAGACACTGTCCAGCGCCCGGATAACGGGTCGCTGTTAGAGCCGAAATCCAACAAGGGTGGTATTTCAACAGTGACTCCACCGAGGCTAGCGCCCCAGCTTCAACGTCTCCCACCTATCCTACACATGCTGAACCTCAGTCCAATATCAAGCTACAGTAAAGCTCCACGGGGTCTTTTTGCCCTGCCGCGGGTAACCTGCATCTTCACAGGTATTTCAATTTCGCCGGATCCCTCGTTGAGACAGCGCCCAGATCGTTACGCCATTCGTGCGGGTCGGAACTTACCCGACAAGGAATTTCGCTACCTTAGTACCGTTATAGTTACGGCAGCCGTTTACCGGGGCTTCAATTCAGAGCTTGCACCCCTCCTCTTAACCTTCCGGCACTGGGCAGGCGTCAGCCCCTATACGTCAGCTTTCGCTTTAGCAGAGACCTGTGTTTTTGCTAAACAGTCGCCTGGGCCATTTCACTGCGACCTCGATCAGCCTCTCACACGAAGTGAGCCACTGCGAGGCACCCCTTCTCCCGAAGTTACGGGGTCAATTTGCCGAGTTCCTTAACGAGGGTTCTTCCGATCGCCTTGGTATGCTCTACCCGTCTACCTGCGTCGGTTTGCGGTACGGGCGCCTTTGATCTCGCTAGACGCTTTTCTTGCAGGATCGGCTCAGTCGAATCAGCTTTCGCCTTTCATTCGCTTCTCGGAGTTAATGAGAGGACGGATTTGCCTGTCCTCTCCCCCTAGCGGCTTAGACGCACATAGCCAAAGTGCGCTCAACCTACCGTTCCCGGTCACGCCCTTGCTCCCAAGCCCGCTTCTCATTGGCTGCCTCGACGACCGAAGTCGCCTCAGCTCACCAGCGTCCACGAGCCAGGCACCTTGCGGTGCAAACGATCTCTGGCGGTATCGGAATATCAACCGATTGTCCATCGCCTACGGCTTTCGCCCTCGGCTTAGGCCCGACTAACCCTGAGCGGATTAACCTTCCTCAGGAAACCTTAGACATACGGCGTGCACGTTTCTCGCGTGCATTTCGCTACTCATGCCGGCATTCGCACTTCCGTCCACTCCAGCCGTCCTCACGGTCGACCTTCACTGCTGACGGAACGCTCCCCTACCACCGTGGCGCCCGGAGGCGCCACGATCCGAAGCTTCGGTACCAGGCTTGAGCCCCGTTGGATCTTCGGCGCGGAATCACTTGACCAGTGAGCTATTACGCACTCTTTAAATGATGGCTGCTTCTGAGCCAACATCCTGGTTGTCTGTGCAACTCCACATCCTTCCCCACTTAGCCTGGATTTTGGGACCTTAGCTGTCGGTCTGGACTGTTTTCCTTTTGACCACGAAGCTTAGCCCTCGCAGTCTGACTCCCGGGGTATGGAATCACGGGATTCGGAGTTTGATTGGGTTTGGTAAGCGGTAAGCCCCCTAGCCCATTCAGTGCTCTACCCCCGCGACTGAACCCCCGAGGCTAGCCCTAAAGCTATTTCGGGGAGAACCAGCTATCTCCGAGTTCGATTGGCATTTCACCTCTACCCACAGGTCATCCCCTAGCTTTTCAACGCTAGTGAGTTCGGTCCTTCACGGGACATTACTCCCGCTTCAACCTGCCCATGGGTAGCTCACTCGGTTTCGGGTCTACTCGCGGCGACTCATTCGCCCTATTAAGACTCGCTTTCGCTACGGCTGCGTCCTTCACGGACTTAACCTTGCCACCTACGAGTAACTCGCCGGCTCATTCTTCAAAAGGCACGCCATCAGGCTACTCGGCAGCCGAAGCCACCGAACAACACCCTTTGACTGCTTGTAGGCATGCGGTTTCAGGTACTATTTCACTCCCCTCCCGGGGTGCTTTTCACCTTTCCCTCACGGTACTGGTTCACTATCGGTCGCCAAGAGTATTTAGCCTTGGACGGTGGTCCGCCCAGGTTCCCACATGAGAGACCTTCCACGTGGTACTCAGGGACTCGGCCGGGAGTCGGATCGCTTTCGCTTACGGGGCTATCACCCTCTACGGCTGGCCTTTCCATGCCACTTCTGCTAGCGAACCGATTTGTAACTCCCTGCGGGCAGTGCAGTGCACCGCGGGCTGGCCCTACAACACCCCGACTGAAACGGCTGCAACCTATCACGCAGCCGGGGTTTGGGCTCCTCCGTTTTCGCTCGCCACTACTAACGGAATGTCTGTCTACTCCTCGAGGTACTTAGATGTTTCAGTTCCCTCGGTTTCCTCGAACGACCTATGTATTCAGTCGAACGTACCCGGGCATTACCCCAGGTGGGTTTCCCCATTCGGATATCTCCGGGTGATAACGCTTGCTCGCAGCTCCCCGAAGCATTTCGTCGCCTGCCACGTCCTTCATCGGCTCTTGGCGCCAAGGCATCCACCGCACGCCCTTAGTAGCTTGACCTAACGCTTCACGCGGCTAGCACGATTGCTGGCCGATGCGCGTTGGTCGCTCCGCACGGCTCAACGGCCGTGCGATGCGTCGGAATAATCCTCGACGAAATCGATGCTTCCAATCTTCGGTTGGTAAGGCGGCGGCGCCGGAAGGCGAAGCCACTCAGCGAAGTCCGCTGACCGATGAGCACGACGCGCGTCGCGCACAGCGGTCAGGGGAATCGGTCTGATTGGGTTGTGACACAACGATCGCGGGCCGGCCGCACCGGCCTTCCCGCGGGGGACGGATATGGTATCACCCGGCGTCCCGCGTGGT
>JAOUHE010000119.1 GCA_029865285.1 Chloroflexota bacterium | reverse complement strand
ACTGATCGATGATCATCTGGACCATGGTCGCGCCCTGCGCGTACGAGAGACGCGCCGCGGCATCCCCAATCGGGAACGATTCACGAATCGCACCGAACGCAAGCAGACCACCTGAAGCCGCCGACGCCACCACCACCCGTTCCGCGGCCGCCGTTTCCAGCTCGGACCAGGTCGCGAGTCCTTCGTTGAACCATTTCGCCGGCTCGTGGAACGGGTTGTCGGTCGCGTCCTGGAAGACGACGTGGGTCACCTCGTGGGTGATCGTGGTTTCGAGGAACGATGTCGAACCCCCGCCGAGCCACATGAAGATGGTGCGCAGCCACGGGTAGGTCGCGGCGCCAGTCCATTCGCGAGCTCCCGGACCGAGGGCGCCGAAGAAGTCGTCGCGCGATTGGTAAACGAAGATGTCGACCGGGCCTGCGAGATCGTGGCCGAGGAGCTCCTCCGCGCGCGCGGCGGCGTCGGACGAGATCTCGCCGAATCGGCGCGCCGTACTCTCGGCGTTTCCGTACCAGTGCACGGTCGCATCGCCGAACTGCACCGTCCGCCAGTTGAGGCCGGGTCGGTCGTCGTCGTAGAGCAGCGTCCGCTGTGGACTCAGCGTCACGCGGCCGCCATCGGTGGCACGCCATCGATAGTCGACGCGGGTATTCGGCGTGACCGATCGCGCAGCCGCGTCCCACCGGTAGCGCGCCGATGTCCCGGTCGCGGTCACCGGGGCAACGAAAGCATCATCGGATCCGGTGAAGCGGAGCAGCAGTTCAAGTCGATCCGGCGCCCCTCCGGGAAGCGAAACGTCGAAGACCATCTCGACGCCGTAGGTGGAATCGGCACTCTGCGCACCGAAGCCGCTGAAGCCTGCCACGGATCCCGGCCGTGCCGCGGTGACCAGAACGGCCGCCATCCCGACGATCACACCGATACGGGCCGTTCGGCTGCTCATCGGCTGATCACTCCCAAGACACTCGACCGAAGTCGAGGAGGCCGGTGGTCAGGTTGCCCAAACCCCGCAGCCCGGGGCGCACCAGCCACCAATTGGAGGCGTAGGACCACGGGATCACAGGCGCCTGCTCATCGACCCGAGCGTCCACGGCGGCGAATGCGACGGCCTGCGCCGCGGGATCGCTCGTCGAGGAGGCGCGCTCCAGCAGGCGCTCGAACTCGGCGTCCTGCCAGCCGCCGTAGTTGCTCGTCGCGTCGGGCAGCAGAAGCAGGCTGTACAGGGCGTAGGGAGACGGGTAATCGGCGATCCAGTTGATGGTGAAGATCTGGGGCGGGTCGGTCTCGAGCGCCCGCAGGTAGTCTCGGAACTCCATCCCCTCGACGGCAATATCGACGCCGAGATCGCGCTGCCAGATGGCGACGACCGGCCCCACGCCCAGGCCGGAGCCATTGACGGTCACGGTCCCGAGGTCGCTCCGCCGGGCGTAGCCGGCCGCGTCGAGCAGTCGCTTCGCCTCCGCCAGATCGGTCTCCTGGTTGTCCTGCATGCCGCCCGGCCAAAGGGCGGGCGGCACGATGCTCGAAGCGGCGGTCCCCCCGCTCCCCTCCGCGAGCTCCACCAGACGCGGCCGATCCAAAGCGAGCGCGAAGGCTCGCCGTACCCGCGCGTCGTCGAACGGCGGACGGCTCGTATCGAATCCGAGGTACTGCACGCCGAGCGATGGGGCGCGGTGCAGCGCCGGACCGAGGTCAGCGTCGTAGGCGATCCAGCCAGCGTCTGCCGTCCCGATCCCGGCCAGGTCGATCGTGTCGGCGTCGAAGGCGGTGGCCGCGTCATCATCCAGCGAGGTGATCCAGCGGATCTCCTCGATCGGTGGCGGCCCCGCCACATAGCGATCGTTGGCCCGCAGCACAAAGTCCGCACCGTCACGCGCACGCAGCACGTACGGGCCGGACCCGACGAACGAGTCAACGTTCTGCCATCCGGCCGATGCGTTGGCCGAGCGCGGGACGACGAACGTGGTCGGCGTGGCGGCGATCGCCAGGAAATAGGAGGCGGGGTGCCGGAGCCGCACGACCAGCGTGTGGGTATCGGGCACCTCGAGGCCGACCGCCGACTCCGGACCGCCCGCGAGTCGTTGGGGCGCTCCCTCGATCAGCGACAGGACGTCCGGCGCGGTCGAGCCGGTCGCGGGGTCGAGAATCCGCAGCCACGAACGGCGGACGTCATCGGCCTCGAGCGGGCTGCCGTCGCTGAAGGTGAGGCCGTCCCGCAGGCGGAAGGTGTAGGTCAGGCCGTCACCACTCACGGACCAGGATGCGGCCAGCGAAGCGTATGGCGCGCCGTTCTCGTCGAGTCGGGTCAGGCCTGCATACAGCTGGAGGAGGAACTGCACGTCGCCGGCGCTGTCGATGAACGCGGGATCAAGTGTCGCCGGCTCGCCACCGACATAGCGCAGCACATTCTCGGCGGCGCCTGCGGGGCGCGGGGAGATCGACGACGTGAGGACCAGGAGGATGGCCGCAACGCCCACCACCAGGCGTGGCAGCCGGCCCGGTGAGATCAGGCGGGGCATGCGCGGCTAGTATACGGGCCCGTGCAGACGACCCATGAACACCGATTTCAGCCGCAGCCCGCCGGGAGTCTGACGCTGCGCCAGTTCGTCGAGTCGATCCGTCGCTGGACCCCGGAGATGCGCCAGGTGGCCCAGATCGCGCTGACTCGCAGCGAGTCGGAGCGGCAGAGTTATCTGCGGGCCTTTCACACGCGACACCACGAGCGGGCTCCGCAGGCGATCGACTCGTTCGTCCGCTGGGCCTACTCGGACCCGCGGCTCGATCACGTGCCCGCCCTGATGGCCGAACTGGAACGCACCGACATCGACCTCGCCGGGGCGCTGGAGCACGAGGCGGACGTGCTGGTGCGGATGCGCGCGGAGGGCAAGTCGCCGGCCCAGCGTGTGCACGACTACCTGATGCTGCTCGGCATGGAGGGCGCGGAGCCGGTGCGCGCAGCGATCGCCGGGCTCCTCCCACCCGGAACGACCGACGCGGCAGTGATCGCGACCATCCGTCAGATGCGCCGCCGATGGCTCGAGTTGTACGGCGACGATCCGTTCTTCGCCGAGCTCTGACGGATGCACCGGCGGCTCGTCGGCTAGCATGCGGCTGCCACGACCCCCGATTGGAGGCCTGATGTCGCTTTCACCGTCACGCCGGCGCGCACTGCGCGCCGGGTTTCTGTTCGTCCCACTCACCGTCGCGCTGCTCGCGGCCGCGTGTGTCCCCCAGACGATTCTGCCGGCAGACTGCGATGCCCCGAGCGTCACGCGGCAGGCGACGCTGGTCGGTGAGCGCCTGAGCCCCGAGCAGACCGACATCTGTCGTGGCCAGGGGGTGCAGTTCGAGATCACGGTGGACGCGGCCGGGGTGCTTCACCTGCATGGCTACGACGATGAGGCGCCGGCGCAGGCGGTCGAGGCGGGCCAGACGGTCACGCTGGCGTTCGCCGCGACGCGGGCCGGGCAATTCCACATCGAGTTTCACGGCGCCACCGCCGACATGGAGATCGGCATCCTGACCGTCCATGAGCGCTAGGCGCGTCCTGCAGCGTCTCAGCCGGCTCGCGCCGGCACTGGTCGGGGCGAGCCTGCTCGGCGCTATCGGCGCGGACCGCGTGGACGCCCATGCGCTGGGCCAGGTCTTCACGCTGCCCGTCCCGCTGACGCTCTACCTGGCCGCGGCTGCGGCCGCCGTGGCCGCCTCATTCGTGGTGGCCGTGGTCCTGGTGCGTCCCGCCGGTTCGGTTCCCAGCTACGGCACGAGGCCGATTGGGGTCGACACGGCGAGGGCCCTATCGGTGGCGCTGCAGGTGCTCGGGCTCCTCTGGTGGTTCGGTGCAATCGTCGCCGGACTGCTGGTGGACTCGATCTCACCACTGCCGGCGATCCTGGTCTGGATCCTGCTGTGGGTCGGTCTGCCCATCGTCACCGTGGTATTCGGCAACCCCTGGCCATCGCTGAGTCCCTTCCGCACCCTCTTCGGCCTCCTCGAGCGCGGCGCTCGGCTGGCCGGCTTCAATCGGCTCGACGTCGGCCTGCGCTACCCGGCGGCGCTGGCCCGCTGGCCCGCGGTCGCGCTGCTGTTCGGCGCAGTGTGGAGCGAGTTGATCCTTCCCGACCGCATCACGCCGGGCGTGATCGCGGCGCTGCTCAGTTGGTACACGGTCCTCACGATGGCGGGCATGACTCTGTTTGGCCGTGCCGGCTGGCTGCGCAACGTGGAGCTGTTCGAGGTCTACCTCGGCTGGTTCGGCCGAGTAGGGCCGGTCGGCCGTCGCGTCGTCGCCCCGGAGATCTGCCAGGGCTGCGGCGAGGCCTGCACCCCTGAGAGATGCGTGGACTGTCCAGAGTGTGCCGTCGTCGCGGAGTCGGGCGAGCGTCGGGCGGAGCTCCGGCCGTGGTTCACGGGCCTGACCGAGGTGATCCGTGGCGGCTGGTCGGATGCCGCCTTCATCGTCCTGGCGCTTGCCGCGGTGAGCTACGACGGCCTCTCCGAGACGTCCGTCTGGGGCTCGGTCATGAACCCGCTCTTCGACGCCCTCTTCCCGATCGTCGGCGGTCTGAATACCGTGCTGGTGGCGCAGACACTGGGCCTTCTTCTCCTGTGGCTCATCTTTCTCGCGGCCTTCACGGTCGGGGCGGCTCTCACGCGGGCGATGCACGATGCCGACCATCCGGCCGCACCGGTGGGAGCCACCGCGGCCACCTACGCCGCCACGCTCCTGCCGATCGCCGGGGGCTACCTGATCGCCCACTACCTGACCCTGATCATCCAGGGCGTGGTCTGGGTGCCGATCATCCTGGCCGATCCCCTCGCCTCGACCGCTCCGCCGCTCGACTGGATCCCGATCAGCGGCGTCTGGTACCTGTCGGTCGGAGCGATCGTGGCCGGCCACATCGCGGCGGTGGTGCTGGCACACCGTCTCGCCCTGCGTGACTCCCCGGGACGCCCGGTGCTCGCCGGTCTGCCGCTGGTGGTGCTGATGATCGGCTACACCGTGTTCAGCCTGTGGATCATCGCGCAGCCGATCACCCTCGAGCCGATATCGAGCGCGGCGACCGCACTGCTCCGCTGACCGACTAGGATCAGCAGTCCATGGACGTCAGCCTCGCGCTCGCCTTCGCCGCCGGCCTGCTGAGCTTCCTGTCTCCGTGCGTGCTCGCATTGGTGCCGGTCTACCTTGCATTCCTCGGAGAGACGGCCGTAGCCCAGACACTGCTTCCGAACGCAGGCGGAGCGGCGCTCGCCTCCGCTCCGGCCGCCTGGCGAGGGCCCGTCTTCTCCCAGGCCCTCCTCTTTG
>JAOUHE010000010.1 GCA_029865285.1 Chloroflexota bacterium | reverse complement strand
CGCCAACCCTGCACCGCCTCGGGATCCAGGCGTTCATGCCGGTCCTCGTCGAGGGGTCGGCGATCCAGATCCACCCGCTCGTCTGTTTCGCGTTCAACGCGGACTTTGACGGCGACCAGATGGCGGTCCACGTGCCGCTCTCGACCGCCGCACAGCGCGAGGCGAAGGAGCTGATGCTCTCGACCCAGAACCTGCTCTCGGCTGCCGACGGCTCACCGGTCGTCTCGCCAACGCACGACATGGTGCTGGGCTGCTACTACCTCACCGTCGAGGAGCCCGAGGCGAAGGGCGCCAACTGGGTCTTCTCGAGCGCCGATGAGGCGATGATGGCGTCGCAACTCGGACACGTGCATGTTCAGGCGCCAATCAGGGTCGAGCTCCCCGTGATGGGCGGCGTTGACGTCGACGGCACCGAAGGTGGAACCAGCGAGCTGGTCGCGACCACGACCGGCCGCGTCATCTTCAACACGGTGATCCCCGACGAGCTCGGTTTTGTCAACCGGGTGATGGACCGCAAGGGGCTCAAGGCCCTCATCTCGCAGTGCTACCGCGAGTTGGGCCCGGAGGCCACCACGCACCTGGTCGACGGCATCAAAACGCTCGGCTTCCACTACGCGACCGTGGCCGGCATCACCATCGGCATCGATGACATCCGGGTGCCGGCCGAGAAGGTCGCGCTGCTCGCCGGCGCCGACACGAAGGTGGCCGGCATCGATCGCGAGTTCCGACGCGGCTTCATCACCGAGGAGGAGCGCTACAAGCAGACTGTTGACGTCTGGCGGGATACCACCGATACGGTGACCCAGAAGATGCTCGATGGCCTGGACCGGAAGGGTTCGGTCTGGATGATCACCCACTCGGGTGCTCGTGGAAACGTGACGCAGGTTCACCAGCTGGCGGGGATGCGCGGCCTGATGGCCGACCCGTCCGGCCGGATCATCGACCTGCCGATTCGGAGCAACCTCCGTGAGGGAATGACCGTCCTGGAGTACTTCATCTCCAGCCACGGCGCCCGAAAGGGGCTCGCCGACACCGCACTGCGCACCGCCGACTCCGGGTACCTGACCCGGCGACTGGTGGACGTGGCGCAGGACGTCATCACCCGCGAGGACGACTGTGGGACGGACCTGGGGACATGGATCACCCGTGAGGAGTCGACCCAGATCCCCGAGCCGTTCACCGACCGGCTCGGGGGCCGGATGGCTGCGGTCGATATCGTGGACGAGTCAACCGGGGAAGTGATCGTCGTCCGCAACGACGAGATCGACGAGGCGGCCGTCGAGCGAATCGAGACGCTTGGCCTCGATCGGATCAGCGTGCGATCGCCGCTCACCTGCGCAGCGCGCCACGGCGTCTGCCGGATGTGCTACGGCCGCAACCTGGCGACCGGACAGTTGGTCGCGCTCGGCCAGGCCGTCGGCATCATCGCGGCGCAGTCGATCGGCGAGCCGGGTACGCAGCTGACGATGCGGACGTTCCACACGGGCGGCGTGGCGGGCGAAGACATCACCCAGGGCCTCCCGCGCGTCGAGGAGCTCTTCGAAGCCCGGATCCCCAAGGGGCAGGCGATCATGACCGAGATCGACGGCACCGTCGAAGTGGTGCGCGCCGGCGTCGACCAGCCGATCGTCGTGCAGGTCACCCACGTCGAGGCGTACGACACCCCGATCAAACTCACCAAGCAGCACGAAGTGCTCGTCGCGAATGGCGACGAGGTGGATGAGGGGCAGCTGCTCGCGAGGCTCGGCGACGGTGATGAGCTGGTTGAGATCAAGGCCCCGTCCAGGGGGCGCATCGCCAAGAAGGGCGCAACGCTGACCCTCCACTCCGAGGACGTCGACACCCGCGAGTACCAGGTGCCGCACTCGGCGCGGCTGAAGGTGGACAACGGAGACGAGGTGCTCGCCGGGCACCCGCTGACCGAGGGATCGCTCAATCCCAAGGACCTCCTTCAGATCAAGGGCGTGGACACGGTCCAGCGCTTCCTGGTGGCGGAGGTCCAGAAGGTGTACCGGTCACAGGGCGTGTCGATCTCCGACAAGCACATCGAGATCATCGTGCGGCAGATGCTCCGCAAGGTGACGGTCGACTCCGCCGGTGACACAGAGCTTCTTCCGAGCGAGTTGATCGATCGCTTCGAGTTCGAAGAGGTGAACAACCGGATCCTGGCCGAGGGCGGCGAGCCGGCCACGGCGCAGACGGTCCTGCTGGGGGTGACCAAGGCGTCGCTGAACACCAGTTCGTTCCTGGCCGCGGCGTCATTCCAGGAGACGACGCGGGTGCTCACCGAGGCGGCAATCAACGGCGCCAAGGACCACCTGCTCGGCCTCAAGGAGAACGTGATCATCGGCAAGCTGATCCCCGCGGGGACCGGTGCTGCAGCGCGTGCCGCGGCTGCAGCCAAGGCGCGCGAGCTTTCGCCGGAGGAGGCGGAGGCGCTCCGCGAGCGCGAGGCAGCAATGACCTTCCTGACCGGCGACGTCGATGCCGATCACGATGGCGTGATCGCGCCCGGCGAAGCGGAGGCGGCGGCCGAGGAGGCCGGCGAAACGGTCGTGGCCCTGATGGGTGCCGGCGACAACCCCGCCATCGAGGCCGAGGTTGTCGAGGAGGTCTTCGAGGAGCTCATCGCAGAGGGAGACCCAAGCGCGTCGTAACCTCCCGAGCGGTTGACACTCTCTCGCGCCGAGCCGTATACTCCCGCTTCGGTGTCCCGCTCGCGGGGCGCCTTCGTGTGTGCCCGTCCGGGCACCCCTCGCTGAAGCCACCGGATGGCCCTTTGAGGGCCACCGCGCGCCTGCGGGGGAGCGATCAACGGCATACGTTCAGGCACTCCCAAGACGCGAGGTTCTCGTTGCCAACCATCAGCCAGCTGGTCCGCAAGGGCCGGAAGCCGTCGAGCCAGAAGGTCAAGGCGCCTGCGCTGCGCCGCACGTTCAACACGCTCACCCAGACGGCCTCCGAGGGGCGCGGAGCCCCGCAGCGACGCGGCGTGTGCATCCAGGTGATGACGCGAACGCCGAAGAAGCCGAACTCGGCCCTTCGGAAGGTGGCGCGCGTGCGGCTGGTCAACGGGATGGAGGTCACCGCCTACATCCCCGGCGTCGGCCACAACCTCCAGGAGCACTCCGTGGTTCTCGTCCGCGGTGGTCGGGTCAAGGACCTGCCGGCGGTGAAGTACCACATCGTGCGCGGCACGCTCGACGCGGCTGGGGTGCGCGACCGCAAGCAGAGTCGCAGCAAGTACGGCGCCAAGGCGCCGGGCAAGGGCTAGCAGACCGATGCCTCGTCGTCCCACCGTTGCTCGCAAGAGCAAGTACGAAGAACACCTCATCGGCACCGCGCTGACGCTCGACCAGTTCACCAACAAGTTGATGCACGGGGGTAAGCGCCAACTCGCTTCTCGCATCCTCGAAGATGCGATTGCCCGCTGCGAGAAGCAGGCAGGACGCGCCGGCGTCGAGGTGATGGAGCTGGCACTTCGCAACGCAATGCCGCTCATCGAGGTCAAGCCCAAGCGCGTCGGTGGCTCGACCTATCAGATTCCGATCGAGGTTCGCGCCGACCGTCGCATCAGCCTTGGCATGCGCTGGCTGATCGATTCAGCCCGCAAGCGCAATGGGCGCAGCATGAGCGAAAAGCTCGCCGCCGAGTTCCTGGACGCCGCGAACGGGATCGGCGCCGCGGTGAAGCGCCGCGAAGACACCCATCGGATGGCCGAGGCGAACAAGGCCTTCAGCCACTTCAAGTGGTAGATCGCCGATGAGTCAGACCTTCGGCCTGGAGCGCACCCGCAACATCGGGATCATCGCTCACATCGACGCGGGCAAGACCACGGTCAGCGAGCGGATCCTCTTCTACACCAAGAAGATCTACAAGATCGGCGAGGTGCACGAGGGTGCCGCCACGATGGACTGGATGGAGCAGGAGCAGGAGCGGGGGATCACCATCACCGCCGCCGCGACGACCTGCTTCTGGGCCGACCACCGCATCAATCTTATCGACACGCCCGGGCACGTGGATTTCACGGTGGAGGTCGAGCGGAGCCTGCGCGTGCTCGATGGCGCGGTCGTGGTGTTTGATGGAGTCGCCGGCGTCGAGCCGCAGTCCGAGACCGTGTGGCGCCAGGCAGACCGGTACGGGGTGCCTCGCTTCTGCTTCATCAACAAGCTGGACCGGACCGGCGCCGACTTCTGGCACGTGGTCGACATGATTCGAGACCGCCTGGGTGCCACCGCCGTGCCCGTGCAGATTCCGATCGGAACCGAGGACAAGTTCCGCGGGGTCATCGACCTGCTCGAGATGCAGGCGATCACCTACGGCAACGACCTGGGCGACAGCATCCAGGTCGGCGAGATCCCCGGCGAGTACGTGGAGCAGGCGACTGCCGAGCGCGACAAGTTGATCGAGGCCGTTGCCGATCTGGACGACGGGATCGCCCACAGCTTCCTCGAAGGCGAGCCGGTCGACGCCGCCACCCTGCGGCGTGCCCTGCGCGCGGGGACGCTTGCGTACAAGGTCGTGCCGGTCCTGTGCGGCTCGGCGCTGAAGAACAAGGGCGTCCAGCCGATGCTCGATGCGGTGATCCAGTACCTCCCATCGCCGCTCGACGTCGAGGCGGTCACCGGCACGAACCCGAGGAACGGGGAGCGGACAACTCGACATACCGATCCGACCGAGCCGTTCGCCGCCCTCGCCTTCAAGATCGCCGCAGACCCATACGTGGGTAAGCTGGCGTTCTTCCGTGTCTACTCCGGGACGCTGAAGACCGGCTCCTACGTCTACAACTCCAGCAAGGACACCAAGGAGCGGATCGGGCGCATCCTGCAGATGCACGCCAACCACCGCGAGGAGATGGACTCGGTCAGCGCCGGAGAGATCGCCGCGGCAGTCGGACTCAAGAATACGTTCACCGGCGACACGCTCTGCGATGAGTCGAAGCCGATCGTGCTCGAGGCGATCACCTTCCCCGAGCCGGTCATCGAGTTGGCCGTCGAGCCCAAGACCAAGGCCGACCAGGACAAGATGGCGATCGCCCTGCAGCGTCTCGCAGAAGAGGATCCCACCTTCCGCGTCACCAGCGACCAGGAGTCCGGGCAGACGCGCATCGCCGGGATGGGGGAGCTGCACCTCGAGGTGATCGTCGACCGCATGCTGCGCGAGTTCAAGGTGCAGGCCAACGTCGGTCGCCCGCAGGTGAGCTACCGCGAGACGATCCGCAAGTCGGTGAAGGCCGAGGGTCGCTTCGTCCGGCAGACCGGCGGCAAGGGCCAGTACGGCCACGCCGTGATCACCCTCGAGCCCCAGGAACGCGGTGGCGGGGTGACATTCGAATCGAAGGTCGTCGGCGGCGCGGTGCCGCGCGAGTACTGGAAGCCGGTCGAAGAGGGCGTCCGTGACGCCCTCGCCGGGGGCGTGATCGCCGGGTTCCCGGTGGTCGACATCAAGGCCACGCTGATCGACGGATCGTTCCACGAGGTAGACTCGTCTGAGATGGCGTTCAAGATCGCCGGGTCGATGGCCGCCAAGGACGGCGTCACCAGGGCTGATCCGGCCATCCTCGAGCCGGTCATGAAGGTCGAGGTCGTCTCGCCCGAAGACTTCATGGGCGACGTGATGGGCAACCTCAATGGGCGCCGCGGCCATATCGAGGGGATCGACGAGCGCGGCACCTCGCGGATGATCAAGGCACTCGTGCCACTCTCCGAGATGTTCGGATATGCGACCGAACTGCGCAGCATGACGCAGGGTCGGGCGACCTACTCAATGGAATTCTCCCGCTACACCGAAGTCCCCGGCAACCTCGCCAACGAGCTGATCGCGAAGTCCAAGAGCTAAAGGAGCGACGAAGGACAGACCATGGCAAAGCAGAAGTTCGACCGCACCAAGCCGCACGTGAACGTCGGCACTATCGGTCACGTGGACCACGGCAAGACCACCCTCACCGCGGCTATCACCAAGTACCTGGCTCTGCAGGGCGGTGCTGACTTCCGCGCCTTCGACACCATCGACAATGCCCCGGAGGAGCGGCAGCGCGGCATCACCATCGCGATCGCCCACGTCGAGTACCAGACGGCCGCGCGCCACTACGCGCACGTCGACTGCCCCGGCCACGCGGACTACATCAAGAACATGATCACCGGTGCCGCCCAGATGGACGGCGCGATCCTGGTGGTCTCGGCCGCGGACGGCCCGATGCCCCAGACGCGGGAGCACATCCTGCTGGCCAAGCAGGTCGAGGTTCCCTCGATGGTCGTCTACCTCAACAAGGTGGACATGGTCGACGACGAGATGCTGGTCGATCTGGTCGAGATGGAAGTCCGCGAGCTGCTCAGCAAGTACGACTTCCCCGGTGACGACATCCCGGTCATCCGCGGCTCGGCGCTGGAGGCGCTCGAGTCCACCTCGACCGATCCGGAAGCGGCCGAGTACGCCTCGATCAAGGAGTTGATGGATGCCGTCGACACCTACATTCCGACCCCGGCGCGCGAAACCGACAAGCCCTTCCTGATGCCGATCGAGGATGTCTTCGGGATCAAGGGTCGCGGCACGGTGGCCACTGGCCGCATCGAGCGCGGCGTGGTCCACACCGGCGACACGATCGAGCTGGTGGGCATTCATGCCAAGAGCCGCTCGCTGGTGGTGACCGGCGTCGAGATGTTCAAGAAGACCCTGGACGACGGCCAGGCTGGCGACAACGTCGGCCTCCTGCTCCGGGGCATCGAGCGCGACGAACTGGAGCGCGGCCAGGTGCTGGCCAAGGCCGGCAGCGTGAAGCCGGGCACCCAGTTCAAGGCCGAGGTCCTCGTCCTGACCAAGGAGGAGGGCGGGCGGCACACCCCGTTCTACGCCGGCTACCGTCCGCAGTTCTACCTGCGTACGACCGACGTGACCGGGGCGATCAAGCTGCCGGCGGGCGTTGAGATGATCATGCCCGGCGACAACGTCAACATCGATGTTGAGTTGATCACCCCCATTGCCATCGAGCAGGGGCAGCGCTTCGCGATTCGCGAGGGCGGCCACACGGTCGGTGCGGGCGTGATCACGGAACTCATCGGCTAGCTCGATGGCCAAACAGCGCATCCGCATTCGGCTGAAGGCGTACGACCACAAGCTGCTCGACCAGTCGGCCGAGCAGATCGTGGAGACGGCGCAGCGGACCGGAGCCGCCGTGGCGGGCCCGGTGCCACTGCCGACCCGGATTGAGAAGTACACCGTCATCCGCGGACCGTTCGTCCACAAGGATGGCCGGGAGCAGTTCGAGATCCGGACCCACAAGCGGCTGATCGACATCATCGATCCGTCGACCAAGACGGTGGATGCGCTAATGCGGCTGAGCTTGGCCGCAGGCGTGGATATTGAGATCAAGATGTGAAACGGGGGCGGATCGCATCCGCCCCGGTTTCCGCCATCAGTGAGGTAGACAGACAACAGTGCCGGCAGGATTGATCGGGCGCAAGCTCGGAATGACGCGGGTCTTCAAGGACGACGGCAGCGTCGTCCCGGTGAGCGTCATCGAGGCGACCCCGAACAGCATCACCAGGCTTCGCACGACCGAGCAGGACGGCTACGCCGCCCTGCAGCTCGGCGCGGGCTCGGCGAAGCGCGTCACCAAGCCGGTCGCAGGCCAGTTCAAGTCGCTCCCCAAGGAGCAGCAGCAGCCGCGCCACGTGCGCGAGGTCCGGGTCGACTCGACCGAAGGGTTCGAGGTCGGCCAGGTGCTCGACGTGAGCCTCTTCGAGCCCGGCGACCTCGTCGACGTGACGGGCATGAGCAAGGGCCACGGCTTCACCGGGACGATCGCCCGACACCACTTCAAGCGCGGTCCGAAGACCCACGGCTCGACCAACATCCGCGCTCCCGGGTCCATAGGCGCCGGTACGACGCCCGGTCGCGTGTTCAAGGGAACCAAGATGGGGGGTCACATGGGAGACGATCAGGTCACCGTCAAGCGGCTGGTCGTCGAGCGCGTGGACAACGAGCGCAACCTGCTGCTCGTGAAGGGGGCCGTCCCCGGAGCACGCAACGGACTCCTGCTGGTTCAGAAGGCGAAGTGACGATGCCGCAGACCAAGATCCTCAATTCCTCGGGCAAAGAGGCGGGCAGCATCGAGCTGGTCGAGTCTCTCTTCGCCGCGCCGGTGAACGATGCGCTGATCCACCAGGCCGTGGTCCGGCAACTTGCCGGCAAGCGAGTCGGGACGGCCGACACCCTGACCCGTGGACGCGTCGCCGGCGGCGGCAGGAAGCCGTGGCGCCAGAAGGGGACCGGCCGAGCGCGCGCCGGCAGCAGATCTGCCCCGCAATGGCGAGGCGGCGGCGTCGTCTTTGGACCGCACCCCCGTGGCTATGAGCAGCGGATGCCCGCCAAGATGCGCCGCGCCGCGCTCCAGGGCGTGCTGAGCGCCAAGGCTGCGGACGGGGCGCTGCGCGTCGTCGAGGGCTTCGGGCTTGAGGAGATCGGCACCAAGGCGTTTGCGGAGCGACTCGTCGCCTGGGACGCCGGCGGCAAGGTCCTCGTGGTGCTGGCCGGACGTGACCCGATCGTTGAGCGCTCCTGTCGGAACCTGCGCGAGGTTCGCATCCTCCTGGCCGACAGCCTCAACGTGGTCGATCTGCTTGAGGCCGACACGATCGTCTTCACCAGCGACGCACTCAGCCGGGCGCAGGAGGTGTACGCATGAGCTCCGGAAGCGTGCACGACATCCTGATCCGACCGGTCATCAGCGAGAAGAGCGTCGCTCAGACCGAGCGCAACAACTACACCTTCCAGGTGTCTCGGGAATCGAACAAGTTGCAGATTCGCGCGGCGGTCGAGGCCGAATTCAAGGTGACCGTCATCGGCGTTCGCGTCATGTCGGTCAAGCCCAAGCAGAAGCGGCGTGGTCGCAAGACGATGGGCACCGTGCCCGGCTGGCGCAAGGCGGTCGTGACCATTGCCGCCGGTCAGAAGATCGAACTCTTCGAGGCGGTGTAACAAGATGCCACTACGCAGCTATCGACCGACCAGCCCTGGCCTTCGTCAGATGACCCGCTCGACGTTCGAGGAGGTCACCACCAGCGAGCCGCACAAGCCGCTCACCGAGAACATGGTCCGCAAGGCGGGTCGCAACTCGCAGGGCAAGCTGACGGTCCGGCACCAGGGCGCAGGCCACAAGCGGCTCTACCGCCTGATCGACTGGAAGCGCGACAAGTTCGGCGTGCCCGCCACCATTGCGACCGTTGAGTACGACCCGAACCGATCGGCTCGCATTGCGCTGCTGCATTACGCCGACGGCGAGAAGCGCTACATGCTCCTGCCGCACGGGCTCGGTGTTGGGGACAAGGTCTCCTCCGGCCCCGATGTGGAGCCGCGCCTCGGCAATGCGCTGCCGCTGACCAAGATCCCGCTCGGTACCCAGATCCACAACATCGAGATGGTTGCCGGACGAGGCGGCCAGATCGTGCGGAGCGCCGGCAGCAGCGCGCAGCTGCTCGCCAAGGAGGGCGAGATGGCAACCATTCGCCTTCCATCCGGCGAGGTGCGCCGCGTTCGCGCCACCTGCATGGCCACGGTCGGACAGGTGAGCAACCTGGACCACGAGAACCAGAACATCGGCAAGGCCGGACGCAACCGCCACAAGGGCCGACGCCCGACGGTGCGTGGCGTGGTGATGAATCCGCGCGACCATCCGCACGGCGGCGGTGAGGGCAAGTCCCCGACCGGCATGCCCCCCAAGACGCCGTGGGGCAAGCCGGCCATGGGCCTGCGAACGCGGAAGAACAAGACGACCGGCAAGATGATCGTCCGCCGTCGGTACGGGCGAGGTTAGGAGAACTCGATGAGTCGTTCCGTCAAGAAGGGACCATTCGTCGAGGCGCGCCTGATCGGCCGCATCGACGACATGAACAAGCGCAACGAGCGCAAAGTGCTGAAGACCTGGTCGCGCCCAAGCGTGATCTTTCCATCCATGATCGGTCACACGATCGCGGTGCACGATGGTCGGCGCCATGTGCCGGTCTTCATCACCGAGAACATGGTCGGGCATCGGCTCGGCGAGTTCGCGCCGACGCGTCATTACCGTGGCCACGGCAAGGCCACCGAACGCTCCAGCACACTGAAGTAGGAGCGATCTGATGCGCGTCACCGCCACCGCCAAGCACATCCGGATCAGTTCCCGCAAGGTGCGCCTGGTCACCGACCTGATTGCCGGCAAGCCGGTCGAGGAGGCCGCAGCCATCCTGCGCTTCCTGCCAAACGCCGCTGCCAAGGACGTCGCCAAGGTGCTCAAGAGCGCCACCGCCAACGCGGAGAACAACTTCAACCTGTCGTCGGACGAGCTCCACGTCGTGTCCGCCGTGGCCGACGAAGGGCCTACCCTCAAGCGGTTCCGACCGCGGGCACAGGGTCGAACCTTCGCAATCCTGAAGCGCACCAGCCACATCACCATCGCCGTGGCTGACCGAGAGGAGTCCTGATGGGTCACAAGGTCCACCCGTACGGGTTCCGGATCGGTATCAACAAGCCCTGGCTGGCGAAGTGGTACGCGGATCGCGATTA
This sequence comes from Chloroflexota bacterium, assembly GCA_029865285.1. Lineage (GTDB taxonomy): Bacteria > Chloroflexota > Limnocylindria > QHBO01 > QHBO01 > CF-167. The sequence continues at coordinate 11,386 of JAOUHE010000010.1, read as the reverse complement.
CCCGATCCTGGTCCAGGAGGACATGCGGATCCGCCAGCTGGTCGCCAAGCAACTGGCGAACGCGAGCGTCAGCCAGGTCGAGATCGAGCGAGGCATCAACCACGTCACCGTCACGGTGCACTCGGCCAAGCCGGGGATCGTCATCGGCAAGGGTGGCCAGAATGTTGAGCTGCTGCGCAATTCGATCGGGAAGCAGACCGACAAGAAGGTCAAGCTCGAGATCAAGGAGGTCCTGCAGCCGGAGCTGGACGCCGTGCTGGTGGCCCAGAACGTGGCCGGACAGCTCGAGCGCCGGATCGCCTTCCGCAAGGCAGTCAAGCAGACCGTCCAGCGGACCATCAAGGCCGGCGCCAAGGGCGTGAAGATCCAGGTCGCGGGTCGCCTCGGCGGCGCCGAGATGAGCCGAACCGAGTGGGACAAGGAAGGTCGCATCCCGCTGGGCACGCTGCGCGCCGACATCAGCTACGGCGTGGTGCACGCCCGAACGACGTATGGACGGATCGGCGTCAAGGTCTGGATCTATCGCGGCGACCAGCTCGGTGAGCGGCCCGGTACGGCCCGCACCGAGCCCCGTCAACGACCGACTCGTGGACGCGCTCGCGCGGCGACATCTGCCTCTGCCGCCCCTGCTGCGGTCGCCGAGTCGACCACGACCGACGGGGAGGCCTGATCAATGTTGCTCCCCAAGAGGGTCAAGCATCGCAAGGTCCAGCGCGGGCGGCGCTCGGGAATGGCCAAGGGAGGCACCCTGGTCAGCTTCGGCGAGTACGGGTTGATGGCCGAGGAGGTCTGCTGGCTCACCAGCCGTCAGATCGAAGCGGCGCGACGCGCGATGACCCACCACATCAAGCGAGGCGGTCGCATCTGGATCCGGGTCTTCCCGGACAAGCCGGTCACCAAGAAGCCGGCCGAGGTGCGGATGGGCTCGGGCAAGGGTGCACCCGATCACTGGGTGGCGGTCGTGAAGCCCGGACGGGTGATGTTCGAGATGTCAGGTGTTCCCGAGACGATCGCCCGTGAGGCGATGCGCCTCGCGAGCCACAAACTGCCGATCCAGACGAAGTTCGTGGTGAAGGAGGGGATCGAACATGGACATTAACGAGATTCGGAACCTCTCCGACTATGAGCTCGAGAACGCGCTGGTGGATGCGAAGCAGGAACTCTGGAAGATCCGCTTCGACCTCGCCACACGCCAGGAGAAGAACTACAGCAGGCTGCCCGCGACCCGCAAGCGGATCGCTCGCATCCTCACCGTGATGACGGAACGCCAACACACGGCCGCGGCCGTGATCGCCGAAACCGAAAAGGCCAGCTGATGCAAGGCAAGCGACGAATGAAGGTCGGACGAGTCATCTCCGACAAGATGGACAAGACGGTCGTGGTCAGTATCGAGCGACTGCGCCGGCACCCGGTCTACAAGCGAGTGGTCCGGCTGTCGAGCAAGTTCAAGGCGCACGACGAGGAGAACACGGCGCACGTTGGTGACACGGTGCGCATCGAAGAGAGCCGCCCGATCTCGCGTGACAAGCGCTGGCGCGTGGTCGAGGTGGTCGCCCGCGGCTCGGGCGAAGAGATGGTGGGCGACACATGATCCGCCAGACCACCCGGCTGCGCGTGGCCGACAACAGCGGGGCGCGCGAACTGTATTGCATCACCGTGATCGGCCGTTCGAGCGCCGACACCGCCGAGGTCGGTGACGTGATCGTCGCCAGCGTCAAGCAGGCCCTGCCCAACTCCGGGGTCAAGAAGGGCGACGTGGTGCGCGCGGTCATCGTTCGCACGGCCAAGGAATACGGCCGCCCCGATGGCAGCCACATCCGTTTCGACGAGAACGCCGCCGTGCTGATCACCCCGCAGGGCAGTCCGCGCGGCACGCGCATCTTCGGACCGGTCGCTCGCGAGCTCCGGGAGCGCAACTACATGAAGATCGTGTCGCTGGCCCCGGAGGTCCTGTGAGATGAATATCAGGAAGGGCGACACCGTGATCGTGCTCGCCGGGAAGGACCGCGGCAAGCGCGGAACCGTCGAGCGGATCGAGCGCACCAAGCGCGGCCTCGGCGTGGTTGTCCCCGGCATCAACATGGCGAAGCGACACAAGCGCCCGCAGAGCCGCACCCAGCAGGCCGGGATCCTCGACATCCCGGTGCCCCTCCACATCTCGAACGTGCAAGTCGTGTGCCCGCGCTGCGACAAGCCGACGCGTGTCGCGCACGCCCTCCTCGAGGAAGGTGCCCGCCACGTCCGCGTCTGCAAGCACTGCGGCGAGCAGATCGAGGTGGCGAGTTGAGCCCCGAGAAGAAGGCACCGGTCGCGCGCGGTTCCAAGGCCGCCAAGCCGGTGAAGGCGACCCAGCCGACCAAGGCAGCCAAGGCAGTCAGGACGACCAGGGCAGCGAAGGCGCCGGTCACGGCCGCGCCTGCCGCGGAGAAGGCCTCGACCAAGGCGTCGGCGGCTCCTGCCGCTCCGACCCTGGCCCGCAGCGGGCTGCGGATGCGCTACACCGACGAGGTCGTGCCGGCACTGCAGCGCGAGTTTGGCTACGCCAACCCGATGCAGATTCCGCGCCTCGACAAGATCGTCGTCAACATCGGCCTCGGCGAAGCGATCCAGAACGCCAAGGCGCTCGACGCTGCGGTCGGTGATCTGGCACGGATCACGGGCCAGAAGCCGATCGTGACGCGCGCCAAGCGATCGATCGCACAGTTCCGCCTGCGGACCGGCATGCCGATCGGCGCCAAGGTCACGCTTCGTGGGCTTCGGATGTATGACTTCCTCGAGCGTACGGTACGGCTGGCGCTCCCGCGGATTCGTGACTTCCGGGGCATCACCCCGCGCTCGTTCGACGGGCGAGGCAACTTCAGCATCGGGCTGCGCGAGCAGCTCGTCTACCCCGAGATCGACTACGACAAGATCGATCGGCTTCGCGGCCTTGAGATCAGCATCGTTACCACCGCAAAGACCGATGAGGAGGGGCGCAAGCTCCTCGAATTGCTCGGCATGCCGTTCCAGGCCAGTTAGCGAGGAGAGCCGAGTGGCCAAGAAGTCCATGATTGCGAAGTCGCGGCGAGCGCCGCGCTTCCCGGTCCAGCAGCACAACCGATGTGCCGTGTGTGGGCGCCCGCGCGCCTACATGCGTCGTTTCGCACTGTGCCGAATCTGTTTCCGGGAGCGCGCCCTCGAGGGCCAGCTGCCGGGCGTGACCAAGTCGAGCTGGTAGCCCGACGCAACGTACCGCCGAACGGCGGCCAGATCAGCGGCAGGCGCCCTACGCACCGATGCGGGACGCGAACCACCGCCGAGGAGATATGACACCCAGATGAACGTAACCGACCCGATCGCCGACATGCTGACCCGCATTCGCAATGCGAGCGCGGCGAGGCACCGCGAGTTGACCATGCCATCGTCGCGTGTGAAGCGTGAGATCGCGCGGATCCTTGCCGACGAGGGCTTCATCGAGTCGTTCACAACCGCCCAGGACGGCGTCGTGGAACTGCTCACCGTCCGGTTGAAGTACGTCGAAGGACATACCCCGGTGATGAGCGGCCTGAAGCGAATCAGCAAGCCAGGATTGCGGGTCTACGCTCGCAAGACCGAGATCCCGCGCATCCTGGGCGGGCTCGGCCTGGCAATCCTCTCCACTTCCCGCGGGATCATGACCGGCCAGCAGGCCCGGAAGTTGAATCTTGGCGGCGAAGTCCTCTGTTACGTCTGGTAGGAGCGAAGGCAATGTCACGAATCGGTCGACTGCCCATTCCGCTTCCCGCCGGCGTGGAGGTGAGTCTGGAGGGCCGCGCGCTGCGCGTTCGCGGGCCTCTCGGCACCCTGGAGCGAAAGATTCACCCTGAGATGCAACTGGAGCAGTCGTCGGGCGAGCTGCGGATCATCCGCCCGACCGATGAGCCACGCCACCGCGCGTTGCACGGCCTGACGCGCAGCCTGGTAGCGAACATGGTCGCCGGTGTCACGACCGGGTTCACCAAGGGGCTCGAGATCAGCGGCGTCGGGTACCGGGCGCAACTGCAGGGCACCAAGCTGGTGCTGGCGCTCGGGTACTCCCATCCGGTCGAGGTGGATGCGCCCGAGGGGATCACCTTCCAGGTCGAGACTCCCACGCGCATGGCCGTGTCCGGCGCCGACAAGGAGCTCGTCGGGCAGACGGCAGCATACATTCGGTCGCGGCGCAAGCCCGAGCCGTACAAGGGCAAGGGGATCCGCTACGCCGGTGAAGTGGTCCTGCGCAAGGCCGGCAAGGCCGGCAAGGTCGGAGGCGCCAAGTAACCATGAACACACCATCACGAGACACCCTGCGGCGGAAGCGGCACGAACGCCTTCGCCTCCGGATCTCCGGGAGCACCGAGCGGCCGCGGCTGTCCGTCTTCCGCAGTGCGAAATACATCTATGCCCAGGTGGTGGATGACACCACGGGCAACACCCTGGCGGCCGCATCGAGCCGCGAGGCGGGCCTCGGCGACGGTCCCGGCAAGACCGCGGCGGCCCACGCCGTGGGCCGCGCGATTGCCGAGCGCGCGAGGGCGGCCGGCGTCTCGGCCGTGGTCCTCGACCGCGGCGGCTATCGATATCACGGGCGGGTTCGCTCGCTCGCCGAGGGCGCCCGCGAGGGCGGCCTCGACCTGTAGCGGAGGAATCATGGCTCGCATCGATCCAGCAAAGCTCAACCTGGAAGAGAAGGTCGTCCAGATCAACCGGGTCTCCAAGGTCGTCAAGGGCGGTCGCCGCTTCAGCTTCAGCTCCGTCGTGGTCGTCGGCGACGGCAACGGGATCGTCGGTGTTGGTCTGGGCAAGGCCGGAGAGGTCCCCGAGTCGATCCGCAAGGGTGTCGAGGATGCAAAGAAGCACCTCATCAAGGTTCCCCTCGTCGGGGCCACGATTCCGCACGCGGTGACCCGCGATTTCGGTGCGAGCACGGTCATGCTGCGGCCCGCCTCGCAGGGGACGGGCGTCATCGCCGGCGGCTCGGTCCGCGCCGTCGCGGAGGCGACCGGGATCCGCGACCTGCTCAGCAAGTCGATGGGCAGCAACAACCCGATCAACGTCGTGCGCGCGACTCTCAAGTGCCTGGCCGCTCTCCGCTCCGCGGACGAGATCGCCGCAGCGCGGGGCAAGACCGCGGAGCAGCTGCTTGGGAAGCGCGGCGCCGAGGCGGCTCGCAAGCCGCACGAGGTCATCGCCCGACCGGCTCCCGCCTTCCCGTTCGGAGGCTCGCGTGGCCGATAAGAGGATGGCGCCGGGCGCCGCTACAATGCTGCGCGTCACCTGGGTCAAGTCGACGATCGGCCACAAGGCAGCAGCTCGAGGCACCATCCGTGCGCTCGGGCTGCATCGGCTGCACCAGACGATCGAACTCGCCGATACGCCCGTCAACCGTGGGATGCTTCGCCGCGTCGCCTTCCTGCTGACCGTCGAGGAGCCGCCTGCCGGCGGAGCCGCCACCGAGAAGGACGCCTGATGAAACTGCACGATCCACGCCCGAACAAGGGGTCGCACACACCGTCGCGGCGCCTTGGGCGCGGCCACGGGTCCGGCCGCGGGAAGACCGCGGGGCGTGGGACGAAGGGCCAGAAGTCGCGCGCCGGTGGGGGCATCCCGGCCTGGTTCGAGGGCGGCCAGACGCCGATCCACATCCGGACGCCGAAGCTCCACGGCTTCAAGAATCGATTCCGCGTTGAGTACGCGGCCATCAACCTGGCTCGGCTCAGCGATGTCGCCCCCGGCACCCTGATCACGCCAGAGGTACTTCGTCACGACGGCCTCCTGCGCGACCAGAAGACGCGTCCCCAGCCGGTCAAGATCCTTGGCGGCGGCGACGCGCCTCGCGGCGTCACGATTCACGCCCATGCATTCACGCAATCGGCGGTGGAGAAGCTCGAATCGGTCGGCAGCGTGGCGCAGCTGATCAGCTGGCCCGATGGGGCTCCTGTCGAGCGCACCCCCGAGATGGCGATCGAGGCGCCTGCGAGTGAGCCGGCCCCCGAGGAGGCTGCTGCCGCAGCCCCCGAGGCGTCGAACGAGACCGACGTACCCCCCGCCGCCGACGAGAGCGAGAGCGAGTCCTAGCCTTGATCGAGTCGCTGGTAACCGCCTTCCGCGCACCGGACATCCGTCGCAAGATCCTCTTCACGCTCGGGATCCTGCTCGTATTCAGGGCACTGACGAACGTGCCGGTCGCGGGCGTGGACCAGGCCCAGTTGTCGAACCTGTTCAACTCGAACCAGCTGCTGGGTCTGCTGGACCTGTTCTCGGGCGGCGGCCTGGCGACCGCCTCGATCATCGGGATGGGCGTCAACCCGTACATCAACGCCAGCATCATCATGCAGTTGATGCAGGGGGTCATCCCAAGCCTCGGCGAGCTCGCTCGCGAGGGCGAGTACGGCCGCAACCGCCTGAACCAGTACACCCGCCTGCTGACGGTGCCACTGGCCTTCGCCCAGGGCTACGGCTTCTCGGTCCTCCTCCAGGCCAACAACGTCATCCAACCGTCTCCGCTCTTCAGCTTCGAGACGCTGACGCTGCTGCTCTCGTTCACCGCCGGCACGATCCTGCTCATGTGGCTGGGTGAGCTGATCAGTGAGCGTGGCCTCGGCAACGGGATCAGCTTCATCATCTTCGCAGGGATCGTCGGCCGGCTGCCGCACAGCGCGGCGCCGGTCGTCTCGGGCCCCGACGGGCTGATCAAGATCATCCCGTTCATCATCATCGCGATCGTCGTCATCGCCGGGGTCGTCTTCATCAACGAAGGCCAGCGTCGGATCCCGGTGCAGTACGCGAGCCGCGTTCGTGGACGCCGCATGTACCAGGGTCAGACGCAGTACCTGCCGCTGAAGGTGACCATGGCCGGCGTGATTCCGATCATCTTCGCCATCAGCATCCTGCTCTTCCCGGCACAGATCGCCCAGTACTTCACCGCCTCGTCGATCGACTGGGTCCGCTCGGCCGCCGAGTTCGTCGTTCGGAACCTCAGTTCGAGTAATCCGCTGGTGTACGGCGTGCTGTACTTCATCCTGGTCGTCTTCTTCACCTACTTCTACACGGCGTTCCAGTTCAGACCCGATCAGACCGCGGATTACCTGCGCAAGAACGGCGGCTTCATTCCGGGAATCCGTCCGGGTAAACCGACCGAAGAGTTCCTGGGGCGGGTGACCAACCGGATCACGCTTGGCGGCGCCCTCTTCCTGGCGTCCCTCGCCGTGCTGCCCCTGCTCGTTTCGACGGCCATTCCCGGGACGGAAGGCCTCCAGCTCGGTGGAACGAGCATCCTGATCGTGGTCAGCGTCGTGGTCGAGACGATGAAACAGCTCGAGGCGCAGATGTTGATGCGCCACTACGAGGGCTTCATCCGGTGACCGGAGCGGGCCGCGGCCCGACGGCGTCGCAGAACGGGCGACGGATCCTCCTCCTCGTCGGCCCGGTCGGAGCCGGCAAGGGCACCCAGGCGGTCGCGATGAGCGCGGAACTCGGCCTCGTCCACCTCGCGTCGGGCAACCTGTTCCGCCAGGCGCTGCGCGACGGAAGCGAGCTCGGCGAGCGAGCACGTGCCTACATGGAACGCGGTGATCTCGTGCCCGATGACATCACGATCGGGATGTTCATGGAGAAGCTGGCGGCGCCGGCGGCCTCAAAGGGCGCAATCCTCGATGGCTTCCCCCGGACGGTCACGCAGGCCCAGGCGCTCGATGCGACGCTGGCAGGGCGGGGGCAGCGCATCGAACGGGTCATCTCCATCGAGGTGCCGATCGAGGAGCTCGTGGCCCGGGTGGCGGGCCGAAGGGTCTGCCCCGCGTGCGGCACGCCGTACCACCTCTCCGGGGAGGCTCCAAGCATCCCCGGGCTCTGTGATCGGGACGGCACGCCACTCATGCAGCGCGACGATGACCGATCCGACGTGGTGCGAGCACGTCTCGCCAAGCAGGTGGCGCCGATGCTTGAGGTGCTGGAGCACTACGACCGGGCGGGGATCGTGCATCGTGTCGACGGGACACTGCCGATCCCCGCCGTGACGCGCGCCATCCTGGACGAGCTGACCGACGCGGCAGATCGCTGAGCGATGGGGATCCCGGCCCGCGGCAACATGGTCACCATCAAGCGCCCCGAAGAGATCGCCAGCATGCGCCGCGCAGGTGCGGTCCTGGTCGACGTGCTCGACGCGTTTGAGCGAGAACTCCGACCCGGCATCACGACGGGCGACCTGGACCGCATCGCGGAGGAGATCATCACCGATGCCGGAGCCGTTCCCTCGTTCAAGGGGTACGGGACCAACCCTCCCTTCCCCGCATCGATCTGCGCATCGATCAATGACGAGGTGGTGCACGGCATCCCATCGCCGAAGCGGCTCCTCAGGGAGGGTGACATCGTGGGCCTCGACGTCGGCTGCATCTGGCAGGGGTGGCACGCGGACTGCGCCCGGACGTGGCCGGTCGGCCGGGTGCCGCGTCGTACCCAGGAATTGATCGACGCCACGCGGCGAGGGATGGAGGCAGGGATCGCCGCTGCGGTCCCGGGGAATCGACTGGGGGATGTCGGGGCGGCCATCGAGGCTGTGGCGCATGAGCACGGTCTCGGAATCGTTCGGCCACTGGTCGGCCACGGCATCGGTCGCGCGATGCACGAAGCGCCGAACGTGCCGAACTACGGCCGGGGGGGCACCGGCATGCGAATCGAGGCGGGCATGTGCTTCGCCATCGAGCCGATGTTCAACCTCGGCGGGGACGCCGTCTTCATCCTGGACGACGATTGGACAGTGGCGACGGCTGATCGGAGCCTGTCCGCGCACTTCGAGAACACCGTCGCCATCGCCGACAGCGGGCCGCAGGTCCTGACCTCGAGGTGAGTCGTATCGGTCCCCCAGACCCGTTGTCTGGCGCCGCTGGGTTCGTGTATACTCCACTGTCCGTGGGTCGCCGGTTGCGGCGGCCTTTCCGTGTGTGCAACACCCCGCAATCAATGATCAGATCGAAGGTGCGTAGCGCTTGGTGAAGAAGGATGCGATCGAGGTCGAAGGAGAAGTAGTCCTTCCGCTTCCGAACGCGATGTTCAGGGTACGACTCGAGGATGGGCACGAGGTTCTCGCGCACATCTCTGGGAAGCTGCGCCAGAACTTCATCCGCATCACGCCAGGTGACACGGTCCGCGTCGAGCTGTCCCCCTACGACCTCACCAGGGGTCGAATCACGTACAGGATGAGATGAAGGTTTCTGCCTCGGTTAAGCCGCGATGTGAGCGATGCAAGGTGATCAAGCGCTCCGGCGTGGTGATGGTCATCTGCGTCGTCCCCAAGCACAAGCAGCGGCAGGGATAGGCGAGCCATGGCACGTATCGCCGGCGTCGACATTCCGCGAGACAAGCGGACGGTCATCTCGCTGACCTACATCCACGGCATCGGCCCCACCTCGGCGCGCCAGGTCATGGTCGCCGCGAACGTGTCGGACTTGACGCGGGTGAAGGATCTCACCGAGGAAGAGGTCAATCGCATTCGCGAGGTGATCGACCGTCGCTTCAAGGTCGAGGGTGATCTCCGCCGCGAAGTGAGCATGAACATCAAGCGAATGATGGAGATCGGCTCCTACCGGGGCCTTCGACATCGTCGCAACCTGCCCGTCCGCGGGCAGCGCACCAAGACGAACGCCCGACAGCGGCGTGGACCGCGCAAGACGGTCGGCGTCCGGCGCAAGAAGTAGTCATCAGCATCCGTCCCGGATTGCCACAGGAGATTCATGGCTGAGCGGAAGCGCGCGACGCGCACCAAGAAGCGAGAGAAGAAGAACGTGCCTGTCGGGCACGTGCACATCCAATCGACCTTCAACAACACGATCGTGACGATCACCGACCCGACCGGGAATACCGTGAGCTGGGGAAGCGCCGGGCTGGTCGGGATCAAGGGTTCCCGCAAGAGCACGCCGTACGCGGCGTCGCAGACGGCGGAAGGCGCCGCCCGCCGCGCGATGGAGCACGGGATGCGACAGGTCGAGGTGTTCGTCAAGGGACCCGGCGCGGGCCGCGAGCAGGCGATCCGCTCGCTCCAGACCGCGGGCCTCGAGGTGACCGCCATCACCGACGTCACGCCGATTCCGCACAACGGCTGCCGGCCACCCAAGCGGCGCAGGGTCTGAGGCAGGGATGGCACGCTATACCGATCCTGTCTGCCGCATCTGCCGCCGCGAGGGACTCAAGCTCTTCCTCAAGGGGAGCAGGTGTTTCAGCAAGAAGTGCGCCTTTGAGCGCCGCAGCACGCCGCCCGGGATGAATACGCAGCGCCGCCGCAAGGTCAGCGAGTACGGCATCCAGCTGCGCGAGAAGCAGAAGGTGCGACGCAGCTACTCCGTCCTGGAGAAGCAGTTCCGCAATTACTTCGAGAAGGCCGATCAGCGCACCGGAATGACCGGCGAGAACCTGCTGCGGCTTCTCGAGATGCGCCTCGACAACGTCGTCTTCCGGATGGGCTTTGCCCGTTCGCGAGCCGAGGCGCGGCAGCTCGTGACCCACGGCCACTTCAGCGTGAATGGCCGACCCACCAACATTCCGAGTTTCAGTGCCAAGGTTGGCGATCGGATCGAGGTCCGGGAGAGCCGCCGCGGTCGGCTGATCTTCCAGGTTGCCGTCGAGACGATGAAGGCGGCGCAGATCCCGGCTTGGGTGAGCGTCGATCCGTCAAAGCTTTCCGGTTCGGTACTTGCCGAGCCGCTCCGCGAGCAGATGCCGCTCGAATTCAACGAGCAGCTCGTCGTCGAGTACTACTCGCGCTAGCAGGAGTCATACCCGTTCATGATCGAACTTGAATCCACGCCGACCACCCGCATCGAGGAGGTCGAGTCGCGCGGCAACCTCTCCGTCTTCGAGGTCAACCCCCTGGCCGACGGATACGGGGTGACCCTCGGGAACGCGCTGCGGCGCGTCCTGTTGAACTCACTGGAAGGCGCCGCCGTGACCGCCATCCAGGTGCACAAGGTGTTCCACGAGTTCAGCACCATCGACAACGTCAAGGAGGACCTCACCCAGATCGTCCTCAACATCAAGAAGCTGCGTCTGCGGTCGTTTGCCCATCACGCCGTCACCCTCAAACTGGTGAAGCACGGCGCCGGCCAGGTGACGGCGGCCGATATCGCCGAGACCGCCGACGTGGAGATCGTCAACCCCGAGCTGGTGCTGTTGACGCTCGATTCCGACGCCGGTTCGATCGAAATGGACCTCACCGTGGAGACCGGGGTCGGATACCGCCCTGCGGAGCACGCCGAGGACCTCCCGATCGGCATCATCCCGGTCGACGCCATCTTCACGCCGGTGCGTCGCGTGAACTTCGTCGTCAGCGACACGCGCGTCGGGCAGATGACCAACTTCGACCGCCTGACCCTGGAGATCGAGACCGACGGTACAA